>JASGCX010000020.1:9502-50332 GCA_030053925.1 Flavobacterium sp. | reverse complement strand
GTTGCTGTCGTTTTACAACTTACTTCCGTTGTCCACATACTAAAGTTATTTAATTAATCAAATTGTATGTGCAAATATAGTATGTGTACTTATAATAAGCAAATTTATTTTTAATTTTCAGTCAGTTTGTCGGTTTTGGGTGTTTCGGTAAAATGGCACATAACTCACCTATCTCCATACATGGCTTCGTAATACTTTGCGTAGTTACCGCTAGTTACGTTGTTTAACCATTCTGTATTATCTAAATACCAATCTATGGTTTGCGCAAGCCCTTCTTCAAAAGTTACCGAAGGCTTCCAACCCAATTCTTTATTCAGTTTAGTGGCATCTATGGCATAGCGTCTATCGTGGCCCGGACGGTCTTTTACGTAAGTAATTAATTGTTCGCTTTCGCCTGCATTTCTACCTAATTTCTTATCCATTAAAGCACAAAGTAGTTTCACCAAGTCAATGTTCTTCCACTCGTTAAAGCCGCCAATATTGTAGGTGCCATTCACTTTACCATTGTGAAAAATAACATCAATAGCGGTAGCATGGTCTTTTACAAACAACCAATCACGTGTGTACAAGCCATCGCCATATACTGGTAAGGGCTTTTTGTTTATGATATTATTGATAAACAATGGTATTAATTTTTCTGGAAAATGGTAAGGCCCATAATTGTTAGAACAGTTTGAAATCACTGTTTCAATATGGTAAGTTTCTGCATAAGCACGTACAAAATGATCTGACGCAGCTTTACTTGCAGAGTAAGGCGAATTTGGATGATAGGGTGTGGTTTCGGTAAAAAAACCTTCTGCGCCTAAGGCACCATAAACCTCATCGGTAGAAATATGATAGAACAAATGCTTGCTAAAATCGGCTGCCCATTTGGTTTTAGCTACGTTTAACAAGTTTACTGTACCAATAATATTTGTATGCACAAAGTCTAGCGGACTTTCTATGCTTCTATCTACATGGCTTTCTGCCGCTAAATGAATCACATCGGTAATTTGGTGTTTGTTAAACACTTGTACCAAACTTTCAACGTTTAACAGGTTTACTTTTTCAAAACTGTAGTTAGCCAATTGATCAATATCTTGTAGATTTTGTAAATTGCCTGCATAGGTAAGTGCATCTAAATTTACAATGTTATAATGGGGATATTTGGTAACAAATAAACGCACAACGTGGCTGCCAATAAAGCCAGCACCGCCAGTAATTAGTATATTTTTCATACAGTTAGATGTAGGTTTTAGTATTTTAAAAAGTGTATTGGCTTGCAAAATAAGCGATTTGGTAGGTTTTAAGTAAAATACCTTATCACAAAACATTGCTAATAAAAACGCCATCTTGCTGATGTAAAAATAGTAGACTTTGCGTGAAGATGTATGAATGAAATAAAAGTGAAGCCAACCCTATCTATAGTACTATCGTTAAAATAACTGAAGTAAATGAATGGTAATCTTATCGCCTATTGTTTATTTTATTCCTTAAAAACAATTTAATTAGCAATTCCCTTTAATTTTGGCTCAAAATAGACTAGAATAATTTTATACAGCGAATGCGGATTTTACACGTTATTACTCAACTTGACAAAATGTATGGTGCACAGCGTCATGTTGTAGAAAGTATAAGAGACCATTTAGCTCGCCATCACGAATGTTTAGTAGTAAGTGGCGAAATAGGCATTGCTTCTGCTGAAATAGAAGCAATGAACATACAAGTTCATCATTTGCCCACACTTAAAAACACCTACAACATTTTTAAGGATATTGCAGCTAGTAAAAGTTTAAAGCAAATTATACTAAACTACCAACCAGATATTGTTATCTCTCATTCAAGCAAGGCTGGCATTATTGCAAGAATTGTTTGCGATAGCAATAAAATACCTAATATTTTTACGGTTCATGGTTGGTCTTTTGAAAAAGGAACGCCTTGGTATCAACAACTATTTGGTAGGCTTAGCGAATGGTGTTTAAAACCATTTAGCGATAGTTATTTCTGTGTATCTAATCACACAGCTAGCTATGGCAAGCAAGTGTTGGGTTTAAATGATAAACAAGTGTTTGTTTGCCCCAATATGCACAAACCATCAAATAACAATGGATACCAAACCACATTGTTTAATAATGTGTTGATGGTAGCGTGCTTTAGAAAACAAAAAGATCACCACACTGCTATTAAGGCACTTAAGTATATTATTGACCAAAAAAGCTTGCCTAATATTCAATTTACATTTGCAGGTGATGGCCCACAAAGGCAATATATTGAGCAATTAATTGAACAATACAAGCTAGCACCTTATATAAATTTACTTGGTGAAGTAAGCGATATAGATAACTGCTATAACCATTGCGATATTGTGATTCTACCCACTTTTTACGAAGGCTTACCAATTGCTTTAATTGAGGCTATACAAAAGCACAAACCCATTATAGCCACAAAAGTTGGTGGCATTACAGAAATTATTGACGAGGGAAAAAATGGTAATACCATTGCTGTAGGTGATGAAATTGCATTAGCCAAGTTTATTACAAGCTACTACTTACAAAATAGTATTGCTACATTTGGGCAAAATAGCGGCCACCTTTATCAAGAACGCTATAGCTACAAAAAAATAAGTGCCAAAATGAATGAAGTAATTGAGCAAGCACTTGCAAATTCAATGTTTAGAAATTAAAGTATGACGATACTACTGCTGCCATTCTATTTTGTTCTTGCACTAGCATTATTCTATTTTCTTACAAAAAATAAAACAATCAATTTAAGCTTTAAACAAGCTAGTGCAGTACTTACTATTAAGTTTATGCTTGGTTGTGCGTACGGTTATTTGTTTCTAAAATTTTATAATGGCGATGATACTTGGTCTTACCACCGCCAATCTTTAGAAGAATATCAAACCTTATCGCATCATCCTTGGCAGTTTGTGCAAGATTTATTTACCCATTCATATAGCAAAAGTCAAGCAAATACTTTTTTTGACACTACTAATAACTATTGGAAAGATTTACAGTACAACATTTTAATAAAATTGCTTGCCGTATTTAACATTTTTAGTAGAGGTAATTATTACACCAACGTATTATTTTTTAATTTACTTACTTTTTGGGGGCATTACTTTTTTTACAAGTTATTTACCAATTATTTTTCTCAAAATAAATCTATTGCGTTCGTAATCATTTTTCTTTTTCTACCCTTTGTTTTTTGGCAAAGTGGCATTAGAAAAGATGGTCTAGCGTTTATTGGGTTAAGCGGCTGTTTGTACTACTTTGTTGAGTATAGTAAATACAATAAAATAAGCCACATTACTAAAGCTGCTCTATACTTTGGGTTGCTACTTCTTGTAAGAAATTTTATTGCTTTATCGTTAATACCTGTACTAATTGCATTTACAGCTTGTAAATATTTTAAAGTAAAACCATTGTATATTTTTAGTGCTTGTACCTTAGTATTTGCTGCGCTTTTTTTTCTATCTAGTTTGGGACCAAATGGGTTTAATCTACCACAAAAAATGGCCGAAAGGCAAGAGGCTTTTCTGCACTTAGAGGGCGGTTCTTATATGTTTGTACCGCAACTCGAAGGTACATTTTCTAGCTACGCTAATGTGTTGCCTTATGCTATAAACCATACATTTTTACGGCCTTATATTACCGAAGCTAAAAGCCCGTTGTTGCTATTTGCAGCAATAGAAACTTTATTTGTATTAATAATAATAGTACTTGCATTGCTACAAATAAAAAGGCTAAAAACAATAGTTAAACATCCATTACCGATGCTGCTATTGTTTTTAGCCTTAATTAACTATTTAATGATTGGTTATACTGTACCTTTTGCAGGTGCATTAGTACGTTACCGTGTATTTTTTGAAGTAATGTTATTACTACCAATGCTCATTATTTGCGATAGTAATAACAAGCTAGAAACTTGGTTAAACAAACTTTTGCGTTTATATTAATCCCATTTAGTGTCTTTAATATCTTCATACACCATTCTAATACCTTGTTCTAGTGTAATTTTAGAAGTCCAACCAAGCTGATTAATTTTAGTAACATCCATCAATTTTCTAGGTGTACCATCTGGTTTAGATGTATCAAACACAAGTTCGCCTTGGTAGCCAACAACTGCTTTAATAAGCAATGCCAACTCTTTAATAGATACATCGTAACCGCAGCCAATGTTTACAAGACCTTGCTCGTTATAAGTATCCATTAAAAACATACATGCATCTGCAATTTCATCTACATATAAAAACTCTCTTTTAGGACTGCCGGTACCCCAAAGCACTACGCTAGGCAAGTTGTTACGTTTTGCGGTTATAAACTTACGCAACATAGCGGGCAACACATGCGAGTTTTGAAGGTCGTAATTGTCATTTGGCCCATACAAATTAGTAGGCATTGCCGAAATAAAGTTACAACCATATTGTGCTCTATAACTATCGCACAACTCAATACCAGCAATTTTTGCCACAGCATAAGGCTGATTGGTTGGTTCTAAATAACCACTTAGTATATATTCTTCTTTCAAAGGCTGAGGTGCTAGTTTTGGATAGATACATGATGATCCTAAAAATAATAACTTCTCAACTTTATTTACATAAGCTGCATGAATGATGTTTGCTTCAATCATCAAATTCTCGTAAATAAAATCTGCCCTATAAGTATTATTTGCAACAATGCCGCCCACTTTAGCCGCCGCTAAAAACACATATTGAGGCTTCTCGGCTTCAAAAAAAGCATTTACAGCTTGCTGATTACGTAAATCTAATTCTTTAGATGTTTTTATAAGAATATTGGTGTACCTATCTTTTACCAGTTGCCTTTGTATGGCACTACCAACCATTCCTCTATGGCCGGCAATATATATTTTAGCTTGCTTATCCATGTTGTGTTGTTTGGCTATTTGTTAAATAAAAAACAGCAGGATGAAGTTTCCTGCTGCCTTTAAAATATTGTAAGCTTAATTTTCAAATTCGTTCTTGTGTGCAAAACCGTTGTCACGCAAGTGTTTCTCTTTCTTAAATAAATCTAAATCGCTAGCTACCATTTCAGTAACTAATGCTTGTAAATCGTATTTAGGTTTCCAACCAAGCTTTTCATTTGCTTTTGTAGGGTCGCCTATTAATAATTCTACCTCGGTAGGGCGGTAATAACGTGGATCTACTTTTACAACAACCTTACCTTTAGGTAATTGGTATTCGCCTTTGCAAGCTACTACAAAAGCTTCCTCGTTTTCGCCTTCGCCTCTAAAGTCAATTTCTACACCTACTTGTTCAAAAGACATTTTAACGAAGTTTCTAATTTCGGTAGTTACTCCAGTTGCCAGTACAAAATCTTCTGGTGTTTCTTGCTGCAAAATCAAGTACATACCTTCTACATAATCTTTTGCATGACCCCAATCTCTGCGAGCAGATAAATTACCTAAATATATTGTGTCTTGCAAACCCAAAGCTATTTTTGCAGTGGCACGGGTAATTTTTCTAGTAACAAAGGTTTCACCACGTAATGGACTTTCGTGATTAAACAAAATACCGTTACAAGCATACATACCATAAGCTTCACGATAGTTTACGGTAATCCAATAAGCATATAATTTTGCTACTGCATAAGGTGAACGAGGGTAAAAAGGCGTGGTTTCGCTTTGTGGTACCGCTTGTACTAAACCGTATAGTTCGGATGTAGACGCTTGATAAATTTTGGTTTTTTTAATCAACCCCAATAAGCGTACCGCCTCTAAAATACGCAAGGTGCCAATACCATCGGCATTTGCTGTGTATTCTGGTTCTTCAAAACTTACGTGTACGTGGCTCATAGCTGCCAAGTTGTAAATTTCGTCTGGTTGAACTTCTTGGATAATACGAATTAAATTGGTACTATCTGTTAAATCGCCATGATGCAAAACTAGATTACGATCGGGTATGTGTGGGTCTTGATAAAAATGATCAATTCTTCCTGTGTTGAATAACGAACTTCTGCGTTTAATACCATGTACTTGATAGCCTTTTTTAAGCAATAATTCCGCTAAATATGCACCATCTTGACCTGTAATACCTGTAATTAGAGCTACTTTCATGTGAGTTGTTATTTATTGTATAGTTTCAAATTGAATTATTATTTAAAACTTACAATAATCTTGATATGTATAAGAAACTAGAATTTATGGGCAAATATAGACAATAATTCAGTTTGCGCCTTTTGATAGTCTTCAGGAATGCCAATATCTATAAAATAACCACCCGTAATAAAACCTGTAACCTTTAAATTTGATATATTAGGTTCAATAAAATCTTTTTCAAAAGAAAACTTGTTGCCTACAGAACTAGTTTTAGCTTCAAATACAGACTTCTTAAATAGAACTAATCCAGTATTAATCAGGCCAGTTTCGCAGTATCTTTTTTCATTAAACTCAGTAATAATGTTTTCGTTTGTAATTGTTACAGATCCGTATCTATCAAAATGTTGCATGGGTGTAAGTGCAATAGAACAATTAGAAGATGTTTCAATAAAGTTTCTATAAAAAGCATCAATATCTAATTCAAAAAAGGTATCACCGTTAGCAAGTATTATATCTTCTTCATTACAAAAATTTAAACATAATTTAATAGCACCACCAGTGCCCAAAGGTTCATCTTCTATAACAACTTGATAGTTAAGTGCAGGAAATTCATCCATTAAAAACAGTTCTACCTGTTCATGTAAATAACCTAATGAAAATACAAAGTTGTTAACGCCTTGCTTTTGTAAATAGGTGATTAACCAGTATAAAAAAGGCTTTCCAGCTACAGGGGCCAGTACTTTGGGCTGTTGGTTAATAACGCTTCTTAATCTAGTACCAAGGCCGCCGGCGAGAATGATTGCTTGCATGTTAAAACTAACGTAGTATATTTTTATAGATGTTTTTTACAAAGTAAGAGGGTAACAGTCTAACACATATTTTAGACACAATATGGAAATAATAAAGTGGTACAGAAAAAAAACCGATTTTATAGATATATGCTAAAGCTTCCAATTCACCTTTTAAGTATTTTTTACCGCTACGTCTACTTGCAAATTCCTTACCAGTTCTCGCTTTTACAAGTACTTCATCAATATTTGCTGTAATAAATTTATTGACTAGAAAATTAGTAAAAAAAGCATAATCTTCATTAGCATTTACTAAGGGATACCCGTTAAGACTTACAGCAACCTCTCTTTTGTATGCAACAGAGGGGTGGTTAAATGGATTTCGCCATTTTGCATAATTCAGAATATCATTGTGATTATTAGGTACTTTACGCATACCTAATAAATGTTGTAGGCTCGTATCATATTCTTCCATTACTGCCGAAATTAATACAATATCAGGATGATTATAAAAAAAAGCTAACTGTGTTTCAATCCTATGTTTGTAGCAATAATCGTCTGTATCAACTCTTATAATGTAGTCACCAATCGCAAGCTTTAAGCCAACATTCAAACAACCAGGTAGCCCCTTTGTATCTTTCGCATCAACCACCTTAAAATCACTTTCAGCAAATTTGTTTTCCCATTTCTGTAAAACCGCTTTCAATGCATCAGTTAAAATACCTTCGGTCACTATAATAATTTCAGTAGGTTGCACTGTTTGTAAAAAAAGGCTTTCTAATGCCATATCTAGAAACAATGGCGACTCTTTCCAAAAAAGTGACATTAATACTGAACTTGTGTACATCTAATTTTTAATTACTTTAGAAGGCATTTCATCATTAAATGTACCCATATCATGTGTATATCCTCAGATATTTGCATGTCATCAATGTTAGCATTTAGAGAGTAGTCTGCAAGGGTTTTCAATTTTCCTCCACTATATCCAGTAATACCAATAGTAATAGCTTTGTGCTCTTTGGCAACTTCTATTGCCTTAATTACATTCTTTGAATTACCACTTCCACTTATTGCTATTACTAAATCTCCTTCATTTACAAAATTTTGTAACTGCTCGGCAAAGATGCAATCATAATTAATATCATTGCTGTAAGCAAGCATTGTAGGGATATTATCGTTTAGGCAAATAACTTTAAATCTAGGTGTACCTACTTTTGAAACACCTTTGTTTATGTCACATGCAAAATGCGATGCCGTAGAAGCAGACCCGCCGTTGCCGAATATAAAAATTTGCTTTTTATTATCTCTCGCCTCCAACAGTAATTCTGAAATTTTTATTATTTCTAGTTGATCTAGTTTATTTAAAACAGTTGTAAGATTGGTGATGTAAGCTGCAATCGTTTCGTTCATTATCAAAAAATTATGGATGTTCCCGTATTATCAAAGTTAAATGGAATTTCTACAAGATGCCCCAAAGCACTTCGTATCGCATTATGTGCATCTTGCTCGGCGTAAAATAACAAAAAACCACCTCCACCTGCACCTAAAAGTTTTCCACCTTTGGCACCTGCTTTCATTGCAAGCATGTAATTATCATCAATATGTGCATCAGCAATACCTTTAGCAAGTTCTTTTTTATACATCCAACCTGTATGAAGTATCTCACCCATCGAATGTATATTTTGCATGCAGAGTTCTTTCTTTAAATCGTATGCAAGCTGAACCATTTTATGCAAATTACCAATTTTTTTATCACTTTCAATGTTGTTTTTTTGCTCAGATAAAATAGAACTTGCCAAGCGTGTTTTGCCTAAATAAAACATCAAGAGGTTAGATTGAAGTTGCTGTAAACTATTTGAATCAAGTAGAATTTTCTCAATGTGCACAGTTTCATCAGGGTGAAATTCTATTAAATTCAAGCCACCTACACTACATGCAAATTGATCTTGCTTTCCTATGGGTTCTAATAATTTATCAATCTCTACTGCACAAGCAATTTCAGCAATTTTAAACTTAGAAATATACTGTCCTTTGTATGCTGCACATAAATTGATTAAACCTACTGCAAAAGCAGACGAGGATGCCAAGCCTGTACCAGATGGAATATCTGCACTACTACTAAAATCTACACCATTAATATCAAAATGCGTAAAAATTTCTCTAATTAATGGATGTTTAATTTCAGAATGATTCTCAACTAATTCGTTGTGCGAATATTTTAAATGTGTTTTATTATCTACAAAGTATTTATGAATTGAAAGATACGTGTATTTGTCAATTGTAGTGCTTACCACTGCTCCACCAAATCTTGCGTAATATGACTTTAAATCGCTACCACCACCAGCAAAACTTATTCTAAAAGGAGTTCTACTTATTATCATTTTCAGCTTCTTTTATAAGTTCTCTAACAGTTGTTCTAATGGCCATTTCAGAGTTCAAGGCAGGTTGCCAGCCAGAGTTTTTAATTTTATTGGTATTGTATTTTACTTTAGGCACATCACCTATCCAACCCCGATCACCACCAGTAAAATGTATGCTTTGTTTCGATTTTGTTTCCTCAATTACGATTTCTGCAATACGTTTCACATTAATAGAATCTAACCCACCTACGTTAAAAGTATTATATCTTTCAGCGTATTTTTCCTTGCAAAACAAAATGCCATTTACCAAATCGCTAACGTGCAAATAAGATTTTTCCTGCGTACCGTTACCTAAAACTATCAGTTTTTCAGAATCAGCTTTTAGTTTTCGTAAAAAATCATATATAATTCCATGTGTACTTCTTCCACCTACCACATTTGGAAATCTAAACAACCATGTATTAATATTGTAATTATACGAAAAAGATGAAATAAAAGCCTCAGAAGCCAATTTGCCTGCACCATAATGTGAAATAGGATGAATAGGTCCATAATTCTCATCTATTTCATCAATACTCTCACCATAGATAGCAGAAGTAGACGCAAATACTAAATTTTTGCAATTGTTGTTGCGCATTGCTTCTAAAACAGACCAAGTAGTATTAAATGTATTTAAATAATCTACACTTGGGCTTGTATGGCTTACACTTATATCGCTATTTGCGGCCAAGTGAAAAACAGTATCAATGTTGTATTGATTAAGTGTTTCGCTCAAAAATGAAATATCATTTATGTCATGTTGTATCAATATAAGACGACTATCATTCAATAAATGTGATACGTTCTTTTCCGAACCTAGAAGAAAGTTATCTATAACTACTAAACTTACTATATTATCGCCATTAAGTAATGTTGTGCAAAGATGACTACCAATAAATCCCGCACCACCAGTAACTAAGACATTTGTCATATGTTATTATATTTACTACTATTTTTAGTAAAACAAATTTAATCCTTTCAATCAATTATATCCTTGTCGCAGTAACATGATAGCCAATTGTAAATCTTTTATCTCTATCAAATGTGTCAAGAAATGGAGCAATAAAAGCAAATGGAACTAATATAAAACACAAAACCAGCCAAAATGGAGACAATAAAAATGTAATTATATTTTTGAAAGGATGATTTAGCAGTAAAAAACGCAAACTTTCCTGCGAGTAGAACCTATTAAATAGGCCATTTTCTTCAACTAAAATTTCTTTAAAACCACTTTCGTTTAAGAACTTTTCGTACCAAAAATTAGTAAACCCACCATAAAAATGAAATGGCTCTTGGTGAATACCAGATTGTAATGGTGCGGTAAGAATTAGTCTGCCACCTGGTCTCAAGATTCTGGCAAATTCATTGAGTGCCAATATTGGTTCAGGTATATGCTCGAATACTTCTGTGCATATGATAGCATCAAAAGATGCATTGTCCACAGAAATATTATTGATGTCACTGACGTAATCAATTTTATTATAGCCAGTACCACCACGCAATTGAAAATCCTTTAATTGAGCAAAGTCATGTGTTTTATAATTACAATGTTTAAAAAGCTCTCGATAAGGACAAGAACCTGCACCAACATCTAAAACATTTGATCCAGCTGGTATAGTATGAGACATTTTAGCTACCCATTTATCTCGTTCATAACAATTAAATCGAAAAAATTTTCTAAAAATATTCATTTTGAAAGTTCAGTTTTTTAAAAAAAAATTAAAAAAATATTGAGTAATAATTAAATTATATTAAAGGGTTGTCCAACTATCCGGTATTAGGTCTTTAATGATAAGAGATTGATTCATAACCCATTTCTTAGGTGCAATCACAAGTTTATTTTCATTTGCGGCTAAGTAGGCTGCCCACCAGGCAAATGTACTATTTGAAATAATGAAATGCTTACAACTACGCATTAGATAAAAGTGGTTTTTAGCTTTATGCCCAGCAAATTCTTCACTAACAAAATTAATGTGTTTGCTAAATGTCACATTTTCTCTACACCACTTTATGTCATCAGAGAATAAAAATAATTTCAAATCCTTCTCTTTTTTTACCAAAATGTCAATTGCTTTTTGGTAGTAATCCATAGCAGTATTTGCATAGTTGGAATTGTTTACATAATCACCTCTTCTTATATGAATACAAACACTATTCGTTTCGCAAATTTTTCTTAATAATGGCTCACAATCAGTATCAATAGGATTTTTAAAGCCAAAGTCTGATTTAATGATAAGACCAATAGACTGAAAATACTTATAAGATTGAAAGTAACCTATACAATATTTATTGTAAGATTGTTTAAAAAAAGAAGCATCAAAATGAAGATAACTCTGCTCTATATAGACTCTTCTTGAAAAAATCGGAAACTTAGCCTGAATTAATTATTTTGTAATAATAGCAGATCCCCATCCATCTGGAATAGGAATTATTGAAATATTATTTAGCTCACAATATTTATCAACGGCAAGTTTACAATCACGATATAGGGTATCGTTGTAATCGTGAATTAGAATGTACCCCCCTCTATTTAATCTTGGATAAAAAAAGGTTAATCCATCGTAAATTGGGTCGTGTAAATCACAATCAAGACTCACTAAACAAAAAGTTTCATTATTATCTTCTGGTTGGATAGTTTTGGGAAATAGCCCTTCCCTTACAACACACTTATCCTTATATGGCATTTTTTCTAACACTAAATTTAATGATGTATTATTAAAATCATTTAGCTTAGAAGATAGAATTTCTTTTTCAAATTTTGTATTAAAAAGTGATGCATCAAAGCCTTGAAAGGTGTCGTATAAATAAATTGATTTATTGGGTAAACATTGGCTCATTAGACTGCTAAACGAACCTTGATACACTCCTAATTCGGCTATATTTCCTTCTACTTTTTTTTCTATTAATTGTTGACAAATTAGATTCAAAGTCATTACTCTCACATAGTCTAATTTACAATAAACATCAAATAAATTACTACTGTGTGAAAAAAGTAATGGACGGCATATTATTAAATTTAGTTTTAAAAGAATATGCTTGTTAAGATATAATATTATTTTTTTAACAAGTTTCATAAAAATATACTTTAAAAGTGTTGAGTTAAGAAAATAAAAGGTGAATACTAATACCAAGTAAATAATGACTTTCTATAAGTACTGCACAACCGATAATTAATTTTTTTATAACCAAAAATATAAAATTGATAGGGTATTTTAGCCACCCACTTATCTCGTTCATAACAATTAAATCGAAAAAGTTTTCTAAAAATATTCATTTTGAAGGTTCTGTTTTTAAAAATTATTAAAAAAAAATATTGTGTATTTGTTAAATTATATTAAAGGGTTGTCCAACTATCCGGTATTAGGTCTTTAATGATAAGAGATTGATTCATAACCCATTTCTTAGGTGCAATCACAAGTTTATTTTCATTTGCGGCTAAGTAGGCTGCCCACCAGGCAAATGTACTATTTGAAATAATGAAATGCTTACAACTACGCATTAGATAAAAGTGGTTTTTAGCTTTATGCCCAGCAAATTCTTCACTAACAAAATTAATGTGTTTGCTAAATGTCACATTTTCTCTACACCACTTTATGTCATCAGAGAATAAAAATAATTTCAAATCCTTCTCTTTTTTTACCAAAATGTCAATTGCTTTTTGGTAGTAATCCATAGCAGTATTTGCATAGTTGGAATTGTTTACATAATCACCTCTTCTTATATGAATACAAACACTATTCGTTTCGCAAATTTTTCTTAATAATGGCTCACAATCAGTATCAATAGGATTTTTAAAGCCAAAGTCTGATTTAATGATAGCATCAATAGACTGAAAATACTTATAAGATTGAAAGTAACCTATACAATATTTATTGGAAGATTGTTTAAAAAAAGAAGAATCAAAATGAAGATAAGTCTGCTCAATATAAACTCTTCTTGAAAAATTCGGAAAATTAGACTGAATTAATTTAATAAAAAAATTTACGACTTTATCAATATATACATAAGAATCAGTTAGATTATTATTATTTTTATACATAATTGGATTTATATCAAATATAGATAAATCATAGTCTCTAAATGTAAAATTTGGCCTTGGTGTTCTATTTAGCAAAAACCTACAATCTAAAGCAAAATCTATGTTCATTTGTAATGAAACGCTCCTTGCAAACGCATATTGAAACATTTGGTTGCCAAGACCGCCTTGTAATCTTACTATAATCATTTAAGCAATTAATTTTCTATTATTAACAAACTCTTTTAAATATATTTGACTATTTTTTAAAATGGGCATTCTTAATATGTACAATCCTATAAAAATAAATACAAACACAGATATAAATTCTAATATAACTAATTGAACAAAAACAGAATTAAGAGATAATTTTGCATAAAAGAAACTATTTTTATTAAATAAAAAATCAAGTAAATAATAGCTAACGGTACATAAAATGGCTATATGACCAATAAATTTCAAATTAATACTGTTAAACACATATCTACCCGCATTTTTAAATGTTACTAAAAAAAGCATTAAAAAAACAAATATCCAAGTGGCTGCATAAGCATATGTTATACCAAGGATACCCAAATATGAAGAAGCAAGCCCACTAAGCAGGAAGTAAAGAATTGCTGATATAATACCGATTATAGACGATTTTTTAGGGGAGGATTTAATGAAGTAAATGCGATATAAAACGGTGAAACAAAGCATAAAGCACATGCCTAACAGCATACTTGGTAGTAAATTGGCTACAGCCAGAGTATCGCTGTGGCTGAAATTCCCTCTTTCAAATACTAATTGGATCACTAAATTTCTTAGAATACTACCAGACACTGCAAGTAAAGAAGACAATAATACCACGACTTTTAAAATATCAATTGCAGTAAGATAAAAACGTTCATCATCTTTATAAACAGCGTACTCGGTGAGTTTAGATACCAATATTGCGGATGGACCCGTGATGATTACAATACCAATTGCTACAATAATTCTTTGTGCATATGCAAGATATGCAAGATTTGAAACTCCAAGTTTGGGTGCCCAATAAGAATCTATAGATTGATATATAGTGAAACTAAGCATGGAGATACTAACATATGGCAATTCCCATAAAAAATTTCTAATCTCCTTGACAAAGTTTTTCTCGCTAGTATGCTGATGATAAACAAGTCCACTTTTTTTAAAGAGAATATAACAAGAGAGTAAACTACCTATTACAATACCTAGCTGAATAGATAATGCAAATAAAAATTTATGAAATGCTATTATACAAAGAATGCTACAAAAATAAGGCAAAAAACTAACTAAAAGAGGTAAATTAAATTGCTCTTCTACACTAAAAAATGATGTAAAAAAGGCAATTATTACAGATACAAAAGAAGCAATTATACAGCAGGAAAATAGGACAATAGTATAGCTAGAAAACAGAATATTATAAAAGAAATAATTCAATCCTATTGAAGCAATCGTTCCCACAAAAAAAAGGAATAGTGCATATAAGGTAAGTTTTCGCAACAGTAATTTACTATATTCATGGTATTCTGAGGGCAAACTTAGCTTCTTTTTTTTTAGGTGAGGTGTTAAATAATAACTTAGCGATATATTTATAAGTGCTCCTAGTAGTAATGGAAAACTTGTAATAGCAAAAAATTCATCCATTACTTTTTTTGTTCCAAAAAAACTCGCAACAAAAGTCTGATTAATAAAACTTATTATACTAACCAAAAAAGAAACAATAGATATAATGATTGATTTTTTTAACATTATTTAAAACTTTCTATTAACCAAATTGTCAAAACTAATAATGCAACTGAGGGATACCACGTGCATGCTATTATTTTATTGAAAGATTTCATTTTTAGAGGCAAAGAACTTAAGAGCAACATAAAATACGCTGGTTCTAAAACGGACCGATATCTTGTACCTTCTATAAAAGAATACGTACTTAGTGTAAAAAGTAGAAAAAAGAAAAAGATTACAATAAAAAAACCAAAATTGGTTTTGATAAGTAGCTTCATATTAAATAAGAAGTGCAAAAAAAAGGGGAAAGACAGAATCATTATAAAACTATCAACTTTCGAGCAAGCATCTACGAAAAAGTGAAACCAAAAAAATGGATCTGTATTCAATAAGTTACTGGTAAATAATTCAGAAAAATATTTTGAAGAGAAGAAAAGGAAAGGAAAAGGTAAAAACATCCATACAATAGCTCTTATAGGTAAGTACGCTATTAACGAAAAAACAGAAGTTGCAGCAAAAGTATTTATTATTAGAGCTTTTAACCCATCATTAGCCTCTTTTTGTTCAATTTGTCTACCTACGCCTTCTAAATCTAAATATGGAGTTGCCAAATATTCCAAGGAGTTGGAATAAATTAATATAAACCCTGTTAATAAGGCTACTATGATTACCAAAACCATGTTTTTTAAGGATATATTGTAAAAGGCCTTATATAAAAGAAAAGCTCCTATTACCGCTGCTAAAAGATTAAGTCGTACCATATATAAAAGTGTAACAGACATTGCTAACCCTGCAAGATTGTACCATTTTATTTTATCATGTAAACTATATAAAAAATAGAGTATTGCATAAAGTAATATTAAACTAAACGGTTCTTTAGATGGCGACATATCGTAAAACGACTCTATGGGAAGAAACGGGAAAAAATAAAACAATTTTTGATTTATATTTGAATTTATAGCTTTTTTTGCGAGCACATAACACAACAGTGCACCTGTAGAAATTGAGAAGCTATTAACAATAATTATTGTAAGAGTAGAATGACTAAAAATCGTATAAAGAAAACCTACTACTACTGTTATACCACCAGTTTGCCAGCCAGAATAAGCAAGCTCTAAATTTTTTATAATACCATCTGTAGCTAAAATTTTAGCAATGCTATTGTAATAAGTAGAGTCAATGAGCCTACTATCTTGGGTAGTAGTTGCTATATTGTTTCCTAACGGGATAAAGAAAAAAAGTACAGCACATAGGATTGTTACGAAAAGTTTAAGTTGAAATATGTAGTACCATTTATAACTTATAAATGAATTTTTTTTTTGTAAAGTATTTAAAATTAACAAAAAAATAAAAGAAGCTACTATGTAGCAAAAGCCAACTTTAAAAACTTCTACTCTATCGTAAGGAAAAAAAACAATAATAAAGAAATTGATAAGCGTAGGAAGATAAAATTTAACAACGCTGTCAACACTTACTGTACCATTCTTTAGTGAATAAATCATAGTTATAATTGTGAAAAGATGCTGTTAAAAAATGGTTTGGGGGCTTTCTAAAGAAGTGTTTAAAATCTTTAGCCTTAAGATTTTTATGATTCCAGTAAACAATTTGTACATCATTTGGATAAAATGTGCTAACATAGCTCCCATAAAGTTCGTATTCTGAAAACTTAATAAAGTTTAAACTACATTGCTCTAATGCGACTTTAAAAAAATCACTTTTATTATACAATTCTACAGCTTGTTTTAATTCTCTAAGAATGTCTATCTTAATAATTTGGTGATGTGCAATAAAAGAATGGCTATGCCATTTAAGTGAAGGTAAGATTGCTTTATTTGTTTTTTGATATAAAAAATGATATTCATCAGATGATTTTAAAATCATTTTTGTGTGTGTGACGAAATATTGTTTAGTTAGCAAGATTGTATCGCAATCCAAAATTAAACAATATGCGTCTTCAACAATTTTATCGATGCTAAGTTTTAAAAATTGTTGATAAATCCAATTGACCAAATTATTTTGTATTTTGTCGTAAATCAATTCTTTTTCAACGGGTGCAATAACCTTTTCATTCACCCACACCAAATCCTCCATAATACAAAATTCTTTGATGGTAAGGCTATCGGGAGAAACTATATAAATAGTCTTAATTGGGTTTTGGCAATATTTCTTTAAATGCTTTATAGTAATGGCAAGTAAGGGCAAATCTTTTTCAATAACAGGAATTACCACAGATATACCAGGTAGTTCAGCATCATTGGTGGCTACTAATAATGCCTTCTTTTTAAGTTTAAGCCTCCCCTCTAGTTTGTTTTTACTAGAGATTATGCGATGTAAAAATGTATCTGCTTGCTTGAGCATTAATGTTTAGTCTAGTTTTTATAGATATTTTTAGTTACAATGAATATTATTAGAATGAATGTAATAATTACAAAGCCAAAAATACCACCTAAAAAAATAGCTTCTAATTTTCTTAATTTAACTTTGTTTAATGGTAAAATGGGGGTGTCAACTATTTGAACTAAAGGTGTTTCTTGAGCTACGTTTATTTTTGCCAATTCCAAATTTTTTACAACTTCACCATACATAGTTTGTAAAATAGCTTTATCTCTTATCGTAAGTTCTAAAGGGATTGTTGATTGTTTTTTAAGAGGGTTAACGTTAACATCTTGGTTACTTGCAGCTTCATATGTTTTGTTGTTCATAATAAACAAGATCGAGTCTGCTTTTGCCTGTAACTTATCTACATTTAACAGAGACCTTTGGGTTTTAGTAACGGTATAGAACCTAATCGCTTCAGAGACTAATTTTTCAGGAAATATTTTTGCTAACTGCTCCACATTTGATTTAAACGTAACCTTAATGAAAGTATTTTTTTTATCTGGCTTCTCTAATAACAAATTTTCCCTTATCACTTTTTCGAAAATTATCTTTCTCAGACTGTCTCGGGGTATTTTGCTTTTAACATTATTTGTGTCCATTAAGATTTTATAAGTATACCCCTTACTTTTAAATTGTTCCTTTAAGTCGCTGGATTCAAAATAAGCTTCCTCAATGGTTTGTTTATTATCATATGCAGAAGCTAACGTTTTATCTATTAACAACCTAGATTTTAGTAATTGCAAAATATTTTCGCCCTGAAAAGCTCCGCCACCATTAGAACTTAAATCTATACCAAACTGAGACGCCAAACTTGCATAGCCCCCTAAACTATTAGATTTACTATCCTCAAGAACAAAAGTAAGCTCACCAACGTAGGATGATTTGGAAAATATGGAAGCAACTAGACCTAACAATGCACCTATAATAGTAGCTAGTATTATAATAAGTATTCTTTTTTTAAAATCTTCGAAAAGATGTTTTATCGGTTCATCGTACATGCAAGAGAGAATTTAAAATATTTTATTTGCCAAATGTCTTGCGTAAAAAACTTTTACACAGCGTGTTAACTCAATTATGAAGGCAAAATATGTAATAAAAAAGAAAATTCTATAACGAGCATGCAGCAAGGGAAAGCTATAAGATAATACTACCTCACAACCAATAGAAATTAAGAAAAAATGCAACCAGATTTTTTCAGAAATCAATGACATTTTCACGTGTAAAAATGTGAAAGTAATTATAATCAACTGCCAAAAGAAGCTTAATTGCTCACAAACAGTAAGTAATCTGGTACACTTCAGTGTTGCATTGCTCTCTTTTAAAAATGCTAAATTGGGTAATATTAAAGGAAAGGGATAAAACAAATACACTAAAAATCTCCCTAGCCCGTAGATACAATTTTGAAATAACGATTTTGAGAAAAGTAGTTCTCGTAACGCTTGAAATGAGGGATAAAAGGATACGTTTTCAACATTTTGTCTTTGTAAATACAATATATCGTTATTTTTTAACGTAAAAAATACTAAAGAGCCTAATATTCCAGATAAAAAAAAAGTCCATTTAAAGTCAAGGTAATAGGCAAAAAAACCAACAGCAAAATATGGAAAAAGAACAGGACGTGAATATGCAAAGACAAAGAATGCAAGTATTAATACAAACATTTCTATTTTACAATAGCGTCTTTTAGGTGAATGAAAAAAAACTACAAGCAGAATCAACATTATTTTAAATCCTGCTAAATAAAAAACCTCTTTCCCTAATATTGATTCATAAGCGATAATTATAGGAAAGAAGTTACTTAACCAAAAAACAATTTTAAGTGCTTTGTCGACAAAAAAATGTTGCAACTTTACATACAAAAGATAGGTAGTTATAGAACTAATTAAACAGTTAAAAAAAGTGACAAACCAAGGATGAGTAAAAAATAATTTATATATAATGGAGCCGTATTTAATTGTGAAGGCATTTTTCTCAAGTGCCCAAAATCCAGATGAAGCACCTTTGGCCATTAAATAAGCATCATGATTATACCTAATTGAATCAAAATTATCACTAGAAGGATTAAATAAGCTATACAAATTTGGAAAAAAAGAAATCCAAAAAAATATAAAAATGGTTGATAAACAGAGTTTTACAGAAAATATACTTAAAAATACTTTCATTCAAATCTTTCTTTTAAAATCTCAATATTGCAATTACCACCCCTGTCAAACTAGCAACAGCACTAGTTAAGCCTATTATTTCAGTGGTAGATAAACCCGCTTTTTTTCGTTCAGGTATTTGTGGCACTAATATTTCGGAACCTGCCGTTACTTTGGGGTTAGTTTTAAAAAACAAAAACTTTTTTATTCTTGCGGCACTACCGTTAGGGTATATTACGTACACCCTTTGCTCTCTAGCGTTATCTGTAAAACCACCCGCTTTGTTAATATAATAACTTAAGTTAGCATCTTGCTTGTACACTACTTCCGATGGTACCATTACTTCGCCATTTACCTTTACTTCACGTTGTTGCTTTGGAATATTTAATACATCGCCTTCTTGCAATACTACATCATCTATACCACCTGACTTATTCAAAATTTCCTGTAAGTTTAAACCTACTTTAATGGTAGGCTTAAAAATATCTGTTGTAAATTTATTGCTTGTAGTAGTACTATCGTTTACATCTTTTTGCAATTTTTTTAAATTATCTTGATTTAATCTTCTTAACTCAACTTTATTAATTCTAGTAAGGCTTGCAGCCTCAGTAAAAGCAAAGTTGGTTAAACCGCCAGACCTTGCTATTAAGTTACTAACACGTTCGTTTTTAGTAGTTAACGCATAATCACCAGGATATTTTACTTCGCCTAAAATTTTTACACTTATTTGCTCTTGGTAGTTTGGTTTTTTTCTTACACTTACAATATCCCAAGGATTTAACTGTATATCTGTACCAATGGTTGAGAGATTTTTTTCAGACGTAGCGTCTACAATTACTGCAATATTATTAACATTAGTAACAGAATCGCTTGCATAACGCCTAGCAATTTCAATTTTATCAATTGCTGAAGCATCAGTAAAACCTTCTGCTAGAAACAATAAATCTTTTAGTGTAATACCTTCAACGTAATTAAAAATACCTGGCTTTTTTACCTCTCCCAGTAGTTGCAACGTATAGTTTTGTTTATACACATCTGCTGCACCAATTATCACCTGATCATCTTTTTGCAGTACAATATCTATGTCGGTTTTATTAATGATGTTTTGAACGCTAAAGGGTAGTACTTTTTTCGTCAAATCAAGTTCATTGGTACGAATAATTAAACCTCTATTTTTAAAAGCCTCATCCTTTAAGCCATCGGCTTTTGCAATAAGTTTTGATAGCGTTAAACCACTACTCAACTCATAAGTGCCAGGCCTATAAATAGCCCCTTTAATATTTACACTATTGGTGTATCTGTTTAATATTTTGCCTACAAATACCGAATCGCCCTTTGTAGGTATGTAGTTTAAAAATTCGTCCTTCGGCAAATCTTTTACACGCCTTTCTTTATCGGTTACTTGTTTTATTTGTATTGATGCCGTGTAAGCCTCACTTGTAAAGCCGCCAGCAAAATCAATTAGTTCTTGTAAACTATTGGTTGGCAATACTTCAAACACACCTTCTCTTTTTACTTCGCCACTTAAACTCACTTGTACTTTTGCAACAGGTATGCGTATTACATCTTGATCCATTAAATGCACATTTTTACTTTGATCGCCTTTGAGTAAAAAATCGTAAGCATCTAGTTTTACCAATACCTTACTGTTACGCACCACTTCTATTTCTCTAAAAGAACCTTTATCTGTAGGGCCTGCGGCCAAATACAAAGCATTAAATACGGTAGATAATGATGAAATACTGTATGTACCAGGCTTTCTTGCTTCGCCAATAACAGTGACGTTTATGGTGCGTATTTTACCAATGCTTATTTGCACCTGCGTTTTCCCTGTTGCAATATTGGCATAACCATTTTGCTGCAACTTATCTTTTATTCTTTTAGATGCCTGTTCTACCGTTAACCCATTTACCGAAATTACACCTATCAATGGTATATTAATGGTGCCTTCGGCCGACACCTGTAACCTGTAATTAGCTTCTTGGTAGCCAAACACATCTATTACCAATTCATCATCTGGACCAATAGCGTAGTTTTTGGGCGTTGCAATGCGTAAGTCTGGTTCAAAAAACAACTTGTTGTTGGTAAATAATTCGCTACCAAACACGTTGCTTTTAAAAGGCTCACCATCACCGTATTTTAAAGACGATGTATCTGTTGTTCTGCTGGCATTTTTAGTGCTATTGCTAAAATGGGGTTTAGTCTTTTTTCCTGCCAATCTAGCTTGTAACTTTTGTGCTTCTATTAGTGGCAATCCTTTTTGTAAAAAAAATTCTTCTGCTTGCAAATCCGTAAGACCGCTTTGCGCCAATTGCTCTTTTATTTTACCTATTTCTTCATCGCTAAGTGCATCTACTTTTAAAGTAGTTAAGTCCTTAGATTTTAAAATATCTTGCGATTTTGCCGTATAGCCTGCGCCTAATAGTAAACACAGAAAAAATGCAGTCTTTACAATACCCAATCTATAAATATTCACCACCATTTACAATTTTTTTTAAAGAAAATAAACTCTATTTTAAGCTATTATTTGGTTATAAAACACAGCTTCGCAACGTCAATCACAGTATGCACATTGTAAAAATGGCATTAGTAAATTAATTAACGTACTCAGCTTTATGGCTCGCAAATATATAACAACACACCACATTGCCTGTAAAAAAATTATTGTTGCCAAATTAATAAATATCAAATGCAAATATTGCTCAATCTTTCATGTTCTAAAGTATTGTTACAAAGCCTATATTTATCTCTCAAAACGCTTTTGCTATGAACCAACGCTACTACTCATTAGACGTATTTAGAGGTGCTACAGTTGCCTTAATGATATTAGTAAACAACCCCGGCAACTGGGAACACATTTTTGCACCGCTTGACCATGCTGTGTGGCACGGCTGTACACCTACCGATTTGGTATTTCCATTTTTTTTATTTGCAGTAGGTAATGCTATGGCTTTTGTAATGCCTAAATTTCAAAAAGAAGGAACAGCTTATTTTCTAAAAAAAGTTTTAAAACGTACCATACTTATTTTTTTAATTGGGCTGTTATTAAATTGGAGTCCTTTTATAATGTATAAAAATGGGCAACTAGTAGCCAAAACTTGGACTTGGATAAATAGCAACAATGGTATTTCTGGTATAAGAATTATGGGCGTATTGCAGCGTATTGCCTTGTGCTATTGTTTGGCAGCATGTATTGTATTTTTTTGTAAAAATGTATGGTCTAAGGTTATTGCAGTTGTAATACTTTTAGGCTATTGGCTTTTGTGCTTGGGCTTAGGTAGCAAAACCGATCCTTATAGTTTATCGGGCTTTTTTGGTACTGCTGTAGATATTAATTTGTTTGGTGCACCACATGTGTACAAAGGTGAAGGCGTACCTTTTGACCCAGAGGGTTTAGCTAGCACTTTTGCTGCTATTGTAGAGGTAATGATTGGCTACTATGTTGGTAGTTACATTCAAAAAAAGGGCAAGTGTTACGAAATGCTTACCAACTTGTTTGTGGCTGGTGCTACGCTAATACTAGTAGGGTATTGGTGGGATATGGTTTTTCCGATTAATAAAAAAATATGGACTAGCAGCTACACCCTTTATACATCGGGGCTAGCCATTATTACCATTTCAATTTTAATTTTTTGCATAGAATTTAAAAATGCATCTGGCAAATGGAGTAAATTCTTTGATGTTTTTGGCAAAAACCCTCTTTTCATATTTGTACTAAGTGGGTTTTTACCACGAGTATTAGGGCTAATAAGGTGGGTAGACAGCATTAACTTAGATGGAACAAAAGTTTACACTACACCGTTTACTTGGTTTTACAATGGCATTTGTAAATATATTGTTGCTGCCGATTTACGCTATGGCTCTTTACTATATGCACTTTGCATGATTGCTTTTTATTGGCTAATAGTGTACATTTTAGATAAGAAGAAAATTTACGTGAAGGTTTAATTTGGTTATAGGTATCAAAAACAATTTTTATCATAAGCCATTACTGCTATTTTTGCTATAACAACTTATGACTAAGAAGCTCATCAATATTTTTGTGTTGCTAGTGTTTGCCATTCAAATAGTGCCTGTAAAACAGGTGGGTGGCTTGCTATTTGGCAATCAAATAACCGAAGACATAATACAAGATGTAGACGGTGTTGATGACTTAGCCAAAGATGGTTGTAAAATAGAAAATAAAAGCGAGTTTATAACTCTTCAATTTGCCTACAATACACACATCTTTACCTCAAGTTTATTTACACTTAAAGAAGTGTTGATTGTATTTCCACACAATCATTCTACCGATATTTATAGCCCACCACCCAATAGTGTTGCTTAAATACCTAGCCCTCAGTTTGTTTTTATCTCATCAGTAAATGCTACTACTTGTAAGATGCAAGTAGTGTAGCTGTGTTTAAAATTTATTATCTACATGAAAAAGTATCTTCAATCCTTTGCAGGAGATTTTCCTGCATCTATCGTTGTGTTTTTAGTGGCTTTGCCATTATGTTTGGGTGTTGCCCAAGCTAGTAATCCTACGGGGCAAAGCATTGTACCTCTACTAGGCGGTATTATTGCGGGTGTTGTTGGTGGTATTGTTGTTGGCTTATTTAGCGGTTCGCAATTAAGTGTTAGTGGCCCAGCGGCGGGCCTTACTGGTGTAGTAGGTGCAGCACTAGTTACGCTTAGTGGCAGCGTAAACCCTTACGAAACGTTTATTTTAGCTGTAGTACTAGCTGGTGCCATGCAATTAATTATGGGCTTTGCAAAAGCGGGTGTTATTGGTGATTATATACCCAATAGTGTTATTAAAGGCATGTTGGCTGCCATTGGCATCATCTTAATTTTAAAGCAATTTCCGCACTTAATAGGCGAAGATTTAGACCCCGTAGGCGATGAAACATTTGTACAGTCAAACAAGAAAAACACATTCACTGCATTATACTATGCTGTTAAATATTTAACGCCATCTGCTACTGTTATTGGTTTAATATGCATTGGCATTATGATGCTTTGGGAAACAAAAACATTTAAAAAAATAAAAGCACTACAGCTTGTACCAGGTGCATTAATAGTAGTAATTGTAGGTACAGTTATTAGCGAATTATACAAGCTCTACAGCCCTACAAGTGTGCTAGAAGCTAAGCATCTAGTAAGCCTACCATCGTCGCAGGCCGAGCTATTTTCATCTTTTAAATTTCCCAATTTTGCTGGCTTATTAAATTTACACGTATGGTTAATTGCCTTCACAATAGCCCTAGTAGCTAGTTTAGAAACCTTGTTAAGTATAGAGGCGGTAGATAAATTAGACCCACTTAAACGTGCAACACCCACCAACCAAGAGTTAAAAGCGCAAGGCATTGGTAATATTGTTTCGGGCTTACTAGGTGGCTTGCCCATTACATCGGTAATTGTGCGCAGCTCTGCCAATGTAAATGCTGGAGGACAAACAAAAACGAGCACCGTACTACATGGTATTCTATTGTTTTTAAGCGTATTGTTTATACCATTGTTGCTAAACAAAATACCATTAAGCGCCTTAGCTGCCATCTTAATTTTTACTGGTTATAAATTAGCCAAAGTCTCTTTGTTTAAAGAATTTTATCAAAAGGGTTGGGACCAATTTGTACCATTTGCGGTAACTATTGTTGCCATTATAACTACCGATTTGTTAAAAGGTATTGCCGTAGGGTTATTGGTAAGTTTGTTTTACTTGGTAAGAAGTAATTTTAGGTCGGCGGTTTTAGTTGTAAATGATGATACCAACTATTTAATTCGCTTGCGCAAAGATGTTTCATTTTTAAACAAGCCCATTATTAAAAGTAGCCTTGAAAGTGTACCTGCAAATTCATTTGTAATTATTGATGCTACAAGAGCAGATTTTATTGATAAAGATATTATCGAGGAAATAAACAACTTTCTTTGCCATGCGCATTTAAAAAATATTAAGGTTGAAATTAAAAAAAGTAGCTTTAAACAAATGCATACTTTAATAAACGATATTAATCTTAAACCTTACTAACAACGTAACTATTATTAAAAGCATTATTGTTAGAATACAAAACATAAAACATGAAAATTTACGACAAATTACTACTTGAAAATAAAGCTTGGGCGCAAGAACAAATTGAGGATGATCCAGAGTTTTTTTCGCGTTTAGCACATATTCAAACACCAGAATTTTTATGGATAGGCTGTAGCGATAGCCGTGTGCCTGCAGATAAAATTACTGGTACGCAACCAGGCGAAATATTTGTGCATCGCAACATTGCCAACTTAGTAATTAATACCGATGTAAACTTGCTAAGTGTGGTTGATTATGCAGTTAATCACCTAAAAGTGAAACACATTATTGTATGTGGCCACTACGGTTGTGGTGGTGTAAAAGCCTCTATGAGCAACCACGATTTTAACTATGTGCTTAACATGTGGCTTCGCAATATTAAAGATGTGTACCACTTGCACAAAACCGAACTAAACGCTATTGAAAATGAAGAACAACGTTTTGATAGATTAGTGGAACTAAACGTGGTAGAACAAGTGATGCATTTGGCAAAAACATCTATCATACAAAAAGCTTGGAAAAGCAATAATAGACCACACTTACATGGTTGGGTATATGGCTTAAAAAATGGCATTATTAAACCCGTGTTTGAACTTGAAGCAAACGCAGAAATTGATCCATTTTATACATACGATTTGTAGTAGCCACATTTGCTTAAATTAATAGAAACGCCTGATATAGCAATATCTCAGGCTTTTTTATTGTACATACTCTGTTTAAAATAAACGATAAAAAACTTTTTTTTTGCAAAACAAAATAGTTAGCCGAAAAGAGTTTAAATTGGATAATCAATTTATCAATTCACACTAAAAAAATTGCTTTATGAATGTAAAAAAACTTTTTGTATCGGGCGTTGCAGGTGGCATTACCTACTTTTTTCTAGGCTTTCTATTTTATGGTGTTTGGTTTGTTAACGACACCCTAAGTTCTGTTGCTGGCGTTAATAGGCAAATGGATCAAATGATTTGGTGGTCGCTTATTTTAGGTAGTTTATTGTACGGTATTTTAGTAGCTTTTGTAATAGGCAAAAGCAACATAACTAATGTTGTTTCTGGCTTTGCTACAAGTGCCGTTGTAGGCTTATTGGTAAGTGCTTCGTACAATTTCACCATTTACGCTAACACCAACCTTGTAACACCCAAAATAATGACTTACGATATTGCTATAAGTACAGCAATGGTAGCTTTAACAGGTGTTGTAGTAACGCTTGTAGGTAAAGCTATAAGTAAAAAAGCTTAGTATCAAAAAGCGCCAAATATTAAAACCTTTGGCGCTTTTTTCGTCCTACATATTTCTTCTGTATTGGCCACCTACTGCGTACAACGCATTGGTTATTTGCCCAAGGCTACAATATTTTACAGTTTCCATTAGTGCTTCAAATAAATTGCCATTGGCTATTGCTACGGCTTGCAATTGCTTTAGCATTGTGTTTGCTTTGGCTTCATTACGTTTATGAAAAGCGGCTAGATTTTTTATCTGCCATTGCTTTTCTTCATCGGTGCTGCGTATTACTTCAGATGGTAAAATGGTAGGGCTACCTTGTTTATTTAAAAATGTATTTACACCCACTATTGGTAATTGGCCAGTATGCTTTTGCATTTCGTAATGCATACTTTCTTCTTGAATTTTATTACGCTGATACATTCGTTCCATAGCACCTAAAACACCACCACGTTCGCAGATGCGTTCAAACTCTTTTAACACAGCTTCTTCTACCAAATCGGTTAGTGTTTCTATGGCAAAACTACCTTGCATAAAATTTTCTGTTTTAGCACTACCAAGCTCTCTGTTAATAATTAACTGTATGGCCATTGCTCGCCTTACACTTTCTTCGGTAGGTGTTGTTATGGCTTCATCGTAAGCGTTTGTATGTAAGCTATTGCAGTTGTCGTAAATAGCATACAGTGCCTGCAAAGTGGTGCGTATATCGTTAAAGTCTATCTCTTGTGCATGCAAGCTTCTACCGCTAGTTTGAATATGATACTTTAGTTTTTGTGAGCGGTCATTTGCCTTGTATTTATCCTTCATGGCCTTTGCCCAAATGCGCCTAGCCACACGCCCAATTACACTGTATTCTGCATCCATACCATTACTAAAAAAGAAAGAAAGATTGGGTGCAAAATCATCTATGTGCATACCACGGCTTAAATAGTATTCTACATAAGTAAAACCATTGGCCAATGTAAATGCAAGCTGTGTAATAGGGTTTGCGCCAGCTTCTGCAATATGATAACCACTGATGCTTACACTATAAAAATTCTTCACGCTATTATCAATAAAATACTGCTGTACATCGCCCATTAATTTCAGTGCAAACTCAGTAGAGAATATACAAGTGTTTTGTGCCTGATCTTCTTTTAAAATATCGGCCTGTACCGTACCACGTACCTGTGCAAGTGCTTGTTGTTTTATTTGTTGGTAAATGTGTTGCGGCAATACTTCATGGCCACTTAGGCCAAGTAAATTGAGACCTAATGCAGCCCCTCCGCCCCCCAAAAGAGGGATTGAAGAAGCACCCAAATTGTGATTATAACTAGGATGACTTGCAACTAGAAACTTGGCACTTGAAACGTTTTGAACTTCTTTCCAAAGATTGTTCTCATCAATCCATTTTTCGCATTGTTGGTCTATTGCTGCATTTAAAAAGAAGGCTAGCAAAATAGGCGCAGGCCCATTAATAGTCATGCTTACGCTTGTTTTTGCATCGCACAAATCGAAGCCACTGTACAATTTTTTTGCATCATCAACCGTTGCAATACTCACACCAGCGTTACCTATTTTACCATAAATATCGGGCCTTATTGCGGGGTCTTCGCCATAAAGCGTTACACTATCAAATGCAGTGCTCAAGCGTGTTGCAGGCTGGTTGGCAGCTAAATAATGAAAGCGTTTATTGGTTCTTTCTGGGCCACCTTCACCGGCAAACATTCTTGTTGGATCTTCACCTTGGCGCTTTAATTCAAACACGCCTGCAGTGTAAGGAAATTCGCCAGGCAAATTTTCTTGCAATTGCCATTTTAAAATATCACCCCAATCTTTGTATTTGGGTAAAACAACTTTTGGCACTTTAGTACCACTAAGCGTTTCGCTTGTAAGTGCTTGTTTAATGGTTTTACCACGTACCTCGTACTCAAAAAAATTAGCTTGGTACTTAGCTACAACTAACGGCCATTGTGCAATTAAACGTTTGTTGCTTGCATCTAGCTTGGCTTCTACAGTTTCTTTAATGGTTGTTAATGCTAAATTTTCTACAAGTTTTTCTACGCCATTTATTTGGTACAACTGTGTAGCAATGTTGGCTTGTTCATTTACCCAATTATCGTAGCTTTTATTAGTAGCCACTATTTCAGATAAGTAACGTGTTCTTGATGATGGGATAATATGACTTTGCAATTGATAACTGCCTAAAGTGTTGGATATATTGCCAAATACAATACCTGTTTTTTGCGCTACAACCTGCATTAATAAAGCAAACAATTGGTTGATGCCAGCATCATTAAATTGCGCAGCAATGGTACCAACAATAGGTAGTTCTTCGTTTTTAGAAGTAAATAATTGGTGGTTGCGTTTGTACTGTTTGCACACATCGTTGTGAGCATCTAAAGCACCAGCTTTATCAAATTTATTAATGGCAATTACATCTGCATAGTCAAGCATATTAATCTTCTCAAGCTGAGAAGCAGCGCCATATTCGGGTGTCATTACATACAAGCTAGCATCTACAAAATCCAGTATCGATGCGTCGCTTTGCCCTACACCTGCTGTTTCTACAATAATCAAATCAAATGCTTCTGCTTTGCAAATGGCAATTGCATCTTTTACAAAAGCACTTAAAGCCACATCGCTATCTCTTGTAGCCAACGAACGCATGTAGCTTCGCTTACTAGAAATAGCATTCATTCTTATTCTATCGCCAAGCAATGCACCACCAGTTTTCTTTTTTGATGGATCTACACTTATTACTGCAATGGTTTTATCTTGAAAATTATTAAGAAACCGCCTTACAATCTCGTCTGTTACTGAGCTTTTGCCTGCACCGCCTGTACCTGTAATGCCAAGAATACAAGCTGTTGATGGTTCATTGATAATGGTTAATAGTTCTCCATTTTCGGCAGATGTTATTGCGGTTGCAATCTTCTTTACATCTTTCTTTTTGCCTAAAACAAATTTTTCATCTTCGCTGGTTGCTTGCGGTTTAATTGGCTTTGGGGGCAATGTGGGCGCAGTTTTGCACCTATCAATTACATCTTTAATCATGCCTTCTAGCCCCATAGTTCTGCCATCATCGGGGCTATAAATTTTGGTAATGCCATAGCTTTCAAGTTGGGCTATTTCGCTTGGTAAAATAGTGCCACCACCACCGCCAAATATTTTGATGTGCCCACAGTTGTTCTGTTCTAGCAAGTCTTTCATGTATTTAAAAAACTCTACGTGGCCACCTTGGTACGAGGTAATGGCAATACCTTGTACATCTTCTTCAATAGCCGCTTCTACTATTTCATACACACTTCTATTATGCCCAAGATGAATAATTTCGGCACCCATACTTTGCATAATTCTGCGCATAATATTTATGGCTGCATCGTGGCCATCAAATAGGCTAGCAGCGGTAACAATTCTTATTTTTCCATTCATACTTGTCAATATTCTTCCTTCGGTTATAAACAAAAATAACCACAAAGACTAACAAATGTTAGTTTTTGTTTTGCGTTTCTTTACGGCTTAAAATAAGCAATATGCCTTTTGAAGTAAGTATTAATACCCAACAACAACATCCAATTATTACATTGAAAAATGGTAGCACAAGCGCAGAAATTTATGCTTTTGGCGGTTTTGTAAATGCCTTTACAATTACTACTGCAAGTGGTTTGCTAAATGTTATTGACGGTTTTACATCGGTAGAAGATGCCATAGCAAATGCAACAAATGGCTTTAAAAGTAGCTTTCTAAGCCCTTTTACTTGTAGAATGAATAGAGGCGAATTTGCTTTTGCTGGCACCAATTATAAAATTGAAAAATTCTATTTGCCACCACATGCTATTCATGGCTTATTGTTTGATGCTGCGTATAATATTATTAACACCAATTGCAGTAACAATGAGGCTTCTGTAACATTACAGCATACTTATTTGGCTACCGATAATGGCTATCCATTTACATTCGCAGTTCAGCATCGGTGGGCTTTAAAAGCTAATAACGCATTATCTGTTACCACCACTGTTCATCACACCAATACTAGTGCTATACCTTACGCACAAGGTTGGCACCCTTACTTTACATTAGGCAGTACCGTAGATAATTACACGCTGCAATTTGATAGCCAAACTATGCTTGAATTTGATGGCACTTTATTACCAACTGGTAACACTATTACTAGAAGCGAATTTGCCGTAGGCACTTCATTAAACGGTGTGTTTTTAGATAATTGCTTTCAACTAGATGCTACTGCCAATCAACCAAAATGCGTATTAAGCTACAACGGTGTAAGCATTACAATTGTACCAGATAGTAGCTACCCATTTTTGCAAGTGTACACACCAAATTATAGACACAGTATTGCCATAGAAAACCTAAGTGGTGCACCAGATTGCTTTAACAATGGTATTGGGTTAAGGCTGCTTAAACCAAACGCATCTAGTATATTTACTACCTCCTATTTTGTATCGGCAAACAACTTCTAATTATGCAGTCAGCTTCAGAAGCAATTAACAATTTTAAAAAACATTTTTCAGGCGATTGCCGTGTATTTTTTGCACCGGGTCGTATTAATTTAATAGGCGAACATATTGATTACAATGATGGCTTTGTATTGCCCGCAGCTATTAACAAAGGCATTTGGTTTGCCATTGCACCAAACAATACAAACACTGCAACTTTTGTTGCTTGCGATTTTGATGATACATTTTCAATAGACTTAGCAGAAGTAAAAAACATTAACGGCTGGCAGAGTTATGTGCTTGGCGTATTGCACATTTTACAAAAAGAAGGTTACAGCATAAGCGGCTTTAATTGCACTTTTGGTGGCAATGTTCCTGCTGGTGCAGGTTTATCTTCATCGGCGGCTTTAGAGGCTGGTTTAATTTACTGCCTTAGCCAATTGTTTCAGCTAAATATTTCTCGTTTAAATATGGCACTTCTAGCGCAAAAAGCCGAACATGCTTATCCTAATACCAAGTGTGGTATCATGGATATGTTTGCCAGCTTGCACGGCAAAAAAGACCATTGTATTTTGCTTGATTGCACAAGCCTTGAGTTTACTTATTTTCCAATAGTGTTAGATAAATACGATTGGGTACTTATCAACTCTAAAGTTAGGCATAGCCTAAACGATGGTGCTTACAATAAACGTAGAGAAGTGGCTTCAAGTGCATTGAACATGTTTAAAAGCGTTAACCAAAAAATAACTTCTTACCGCAACATTTTGCCATTGATGGTAGAGCAATTAAAATATGCCCTTAACGAAGAAGAATTTAAACGCAGCTTATACATTACGCAAGAAATAGAACGTGTGCAAGCAGCTACTAAATATTTACAAGAAGGCAACTTAATTGCGTTTGGTAAATTGATGTATCAAACACACAATGGCCTTAGTAACCTTTACAATGTAAGCTGCCCACAATTAGATTACTTAGTTACACAAGCAAGCTTTAACAATGCAGTAATTGGTGCTAGATTAATGGGTGGTGGTTTTGGTGGCTGCACCATTAATTTAATAGAAAAAGAAAGTAGAGAAGCTGTAGTTGCAAATATTACTACTTGCTACCAAAACACCTTTGGCATTACACCAGAAGTGTACGTGGTAGAAAGCAGCAATGGTGTACATGAATTATTAAACGAGCAACAATTTTAAACAATTGCTATCATACTAATTTCAACGTTCACATTTCTTGGTAAGCCTTTTACAGCAACCGTTTCACGTGCTGGATAATTGCCTGTAAAATAGCTACCATACACTTCATTTACGTCGGCAAATAACAACATATCGCTTAAAAAAATGGTTGTCTTTACAATATTATCAAAGGCAATATTGGCTTCGGTAAGTATTGCCTTTAAATTTTCCATTACTTGCTTGGTTTCATCTTTTATGCCCGAAGTTACAAGCTCGCCTGTTGCAGGTACCAAAGCCACTTGACCACTAATAAATAACCAATTACCAGCTTGTACAGCTTGGTTGTAAGGGCCAATAGGTGCAGGTGCGTTAGGTGTAGTAATAATTTGCTTAAGCATGGTTTGTTTTTTTTAATGAAGCAGCAAGTAAGGCTATTTATATTAATAAAGCAACGTAAATTTGATTTTTTATTTTTCTACTTAAAACTTTATAAGGGTGCTTTTATTGCATATTGATACCGCTACAGAACATGCAAGTATTTGCCTATCAAATAATAGCCAAATAATTAGCTACGCAGAAAATACTGACCCTAAAAATCATGGTGCTTTTTTGCAACCAGCCATACAACAATTATTTCAAAATACCGGTTATCAATTATCAGATATTGATGCCATTAGTGTTTCTAACGGGCCAGGCAGTTATACAGGCTTGCGTGTAGGTTTAGCTTCGGCAAAAGGCCTTTGCTTTGCGCTAAACAAACCACTAATTGCATTAAATACACTACAAATAATAGCACAAGCAGCCATCAGTCATTTGCAAAAAACAGAAATTGTGGATAATTATTTATTTTGCCCATTAATTGATGCTAGACGTATGGAAGTTTTTACAGCCATTTACAATGTACAATTAAATACAGTGTTACAACCAATGGCATATATTGTAAACGAAACTAGCTTTAAAGAACTACTAAATAGCAACAAAATAGTGTTTACAGGTAGCGGCCATATTAAATTGCAAACAGTGCTGCAACACCCAAATGCTTTTTATTTAAACATTCAACACAATGCCACCAATATGATAATGATAGCCCTTGCAAAAGAAAATATTGAACCAAAAAACACTCAAAATATTGCCTATATCGAACCTTTTTACATCAAAGAATTCTTCAACTCCAAAAAAATCTTAAAAAAAACTTAAAATTTAAAAAAAGATGCTTTAAATTTGTGTTATGCACGCAATGAAATATACTTTTAATTGTTATTGCATTTCTTAACCCCCTAATATCAAGTAAAATGACATCAACACCACAAGTTCTAGTGCTTAGCAATGGCGAAACATCTGCTAAAATTGATCTAGTGCAAACAAAGAAAACAGCTGCTATTTTAAGAGCTGTAAATCACAAGCTTCGTCAAACAATTTTATCATTGTTGAACGAAAACCAAAAAATGACAGTAACAGAAATCTACGTGAAATTACGTATTGAACAATCTGTTGCTTCTCAGCATTTGGCTATCCTTCGTCGTGCTAACATTGTATTAACTAAGCGTGAAGGTAAATTCATATTTTACTCTGTAAACTATGCTCGCATTGTTGAGCTTGGTGCTTTTATGGACGAGTTCCTAAAGTAAAATATGTAATTCAAAAAAAATAGCCGCTTACCTAATAAGCGGCTATTTTTTTACCCAAATATTTCTAATTTAAACAAGTAGCTACTACCAAGTAAAAGCATTTAGCAAGCCGCATCTGCTTATTTTTGCAGAAATAATCAGCTAAATCATGTTTATACAACAATTATATACAGGCTGTATTAGCGAAGCAGCTTATTACATAGAAAGCAATGGCGAAGCCGCCGTGGTAGACCCATTAAGGGATATAGACGAATACCTGCAACTAGCTACAGAGCGTAAAGCCAACATTAAATACATTTTTGAAACTCACTTTCATGCCGACTTTGTAAGCGGCCACTTAGACCTAGCATCTGCCACAGGCGCTACCATTGTTTATGGCCCAGATACACGTTGTAACTTGCCTGTACACGTAGCAAAAGATGGCGAAACATTTAAGCTTGGCAATATTACCATACAAGTATTACACACACCAGGCCACACATTGGAAAGTAGTTGCTTTTTGGTAAAAGATGAACAACAAAAACCACATGCCATTTTTACCGGCGATACCTTATTTGTAGGTGATGTAGGCAGGCCAGACCTTGCACAAAAAGGTGAAATTTTAACCACACAAGACCTTGCAGCTATGCTTTACAAAAGCTTGCAAGAAAAAATTATGCCGCTAGCCGATGATGTAATTATGTATCCTGCACATGGCGCAGGCAGTAGCTGTGGCAAAAATTTAGGCCCAGAAACTTATAGCACTATTGGCTTACAAAAAGCCACCAATTATGCCTTGCAACCACAAACTTTAGAAGAATTTGTAACCACTGTTACAGAAGGCTTGGCTGCGCCACCACAGTATTTCCCTATCAATGCAAAAATAAATAAAGAAGGCTACCAAAGCCTTACTAGCATTTTTGAAAAAGCGTTGAAACCCTTGTCAATACAGGCTTTTAAAGCCATTGCAGCAGATGACGATGTTTTAATACTAGATACTAGACGTGCCGCTATTTTTACAAATGGTTTTGTAACAGGCTCAATATTTATTGGGCTAGAAGGCCGCTTTGCAGAATGGGCCGGTAGCTTATTACCTTTTGATAAAAGCATTGTTTTAATAACAGAAATAGGCAAAGAAAAAGAAACTATTACAAGACTTGCACGTGTAGGTTTTGAGAAAATGCTTGGCTATCTTGATGGTAGCTTTGATGCTTGGCAAGCCGCAGGCGAAAAAGTAGATATGCTGATAGATGTAGAGGTAGATGAACTAGCAATGGATATTTCTTTTGATGAAAAATTATTGGTAGTAGATGTGCGTAAAGAAACTGAATATGGTATGGGCCACTTAAAACAAGCTATCAATATTCCTTTAGATGATATGATGGACCCCGCAAGTATGGTAAACCTAGAGGATGATCAAAATATTTATGTGCATTGTGCCGGTGGCTACAGAAGCGTTATTGCATCATCGCTATTAAAGCGCCAAGGCATACACAATATTAGAAACATTGTAGGCGGCTGGAAAAATATTTTAGAACTAAAAGATAAGTTTGAAATAGAAAAAACCGAAGCGGTACTAAACTAATAACTAGTTCCCATACTTTAAAAAAGCCTAAGCAAATACTGCTTGGGCTTTTTTGTTGGATGAATAAAATTATAAGTTTTGCCCAATAGCATATTGCCTAACAATTATGTATTGTTGCCCTAAGCCTTTTGCATATTACCCAATACATATTTATTGTTGCCTAAAGCCTTTTACTTGTAGCCAAATACTAATATACAGTTGGCTTTAGCCATTTACATAGAGGCTTCTATCAATATATTGCAGGCTTTAATGGTTTACTTAATGCCCAACAATAATATAATACTGGCTTTGGCTTTGGGCATTGTTGCCAAACAATAAAAACCTACACTACCAATAGCTACTGGTAGTGCAACGCAACAAACACTAAATAGTAGTACAAAAGTTGGTGACCAGAATAAATTTATAATTATTAGGCTAATAAAAGATGCCGCAAAGTGGCTTAGATACTAAGGTTTAACAAAAAATCTCGCATATTTGCAGCATGACAATTCACAGAGAAGGTTACCAATCTATTGGCATTGGTGCGCTGATATTCGGCATCGCAAATGTATTATCGTTTACATTTTTAAGTGGTACTTGGCCCACAGTTACACTCATTTTTTTTGTGCTAACGCTTGGCTTGTTTTTGTTTTTGGTATCGTTTTTTAGAATACCAAATAGACCATTAACCATTGCAGATAACCAAATTATTTGCCCCGCCGATGGTAAAGTAGTGGTGATAGAAACTATTGTAGACGAGGAATATTTTAAAGATAAACGCATACAAGTAAGCGTGTTTATGAGCCCTGCCAATGTACACGTAAACCGCAACCCTATTAGTGGCCAAGTAATTTATAACCAATACCATAAGGGTAAATATTTGGTGGCTTGGCACCCTAAAAGCTCTACTGAAAATGAGCGGTGGAGCGTTGCAGTAAAAAACAGCTATGGTACTATTTTGTACAAGCAAATTGCAGGTGCTTTGGCAAAAAGAATTTGTAATTATACCACTGTGGGCCAGCAAGTAAAACAAACTGAAGAATACGGTTTTATAAAATTTGGTAGCCGTGTAGATATTTTACTTCCACTAACTACAAAAGTGACTGTACAACTGAACGAAGTAGTAAAAGGTGGTGTTACAGTTTTGGCTACTTGGTAATTTTTAACAAATACAATTGGCAAGTATTGCTAAAAGAAGCTTAGTTTAGCTATTCAAAAAAAATAAAACAACCGATATGAAAAAACTATTTGTATTAGCAGCAGCTACTTTAGTAATGGGCAGCGTATTTGCACACGAAGGTGAAAAAAAAGACAAAAAATGTGGCAAAGACAAAGCCTGTTGCAAGAAAATGGATAGCAAAGCGTGTGGTAAAAAAATGGACAAAAAAGAAACTAAAACTGTAGAAGCTACCACAACAAAACCAGCAGTAAAAAAAGCGTAAGCTTTTGTAAAAGATTAATAAAAGAGGGCTAAAAAAATTAAGTTTTTAGCCCTCTTTTTGTATGATTATAACAATGCTAATTCACCTTTTAAAATGGTTTCAATAGCCGCCAATTCTTCGGTGCTAAAGTTTAAATTATCTAAACACTGCATCGAATCTAGCAACTGTTCGGGCTTACTTGCACCAATTAATACACTGGTTACACGTTTATCTTTTAGCAACCAAGCCAATGCCATTTGCGCCAAAGTTTGGTTACGAGAAACTGCTAGATTGTTTAGTTGTTTAATAATGTTTAGTTTATCATTGGTTATGTGTTCGGGCTTTAAAAACACAGCTTTTGTAGCCCTTGAACCTTGCGGTACACCATGCAAATATTTATTGGTAAGCAAGCCTTGCGCTAGTGGCGAAAATGGTATACAACCTACACCATATTGCGCTAGTACATCTAGCAAGCCACCTTCTACCCAGCGATCAAACATCGAGTATTTTGGCTGATGAATTAAACAAGGCGTACCTAGTTGTTGTAATATCTCAAACGCTTTGGCAGCTTGGTCTACAGGATAATTAGACACACCTACATACAAGGCTTTACCTTGCCTTACAAAAAGGTCTAGTGTAGCCATGGTTTCTTCTAGCGGCGTATCGGGGCAGGGCCGGTGATGATAGAAAATATCAACATAGTCTAGCTGCATTCTTTTTAAACTTTGATCTATACTAGCCACCAAATTTTTTTTGCTGCCCCACTCGCCATAAGGGCCTGGCCACATGTAGTAACCTGCTTTAGACGAGATAATCATTTCATCTCTATACCCACTAAATTCTTCTTTTAAAATTTTACCAAAATTGGTTTCGGCACTACCTGGTGGGGGGCCATAATTATTTGCTAAATCAAAGTGGGTAATACCGTTATCGAAGGCGGTTTTTAAAATGGCTTTGCAATTGTCTACCACATCTACATCACCGAAATTATGCCAAAGGCCAAGTGATAAAGCAGACAATTTAATACCGCTATTACCGCATTTGCGATACTGCATTGTTTTTTGATAGCGATTGCTATTTGGTTGATAATTCATGGCAAAAATGTATTTAGTGCCTAAATATAAATGCTTGCTATAAATTATGCAGCCTGTAATTGTTTTTTATTTTTTAACGCTAAAATACGATAGATAATAACGCTTAATAAAGCCGCAAAAAAGCACCAAACCGATATTAACCAAGCTTGGTAAAAGATGCCTGTAAGCACTAAAGCAGTAGCCAATACAATAGCAAACCAACGCATGTTTTTAAAGCTACTAACAAAACAAGGTACAAGGGTAACTATTACATACACAATTTCGCTTACTGCCACAAATGGCCTAGGATAGGTAATTAAATACTCGATGTGCTTACCATAAATTCTACTTTCTACATGATAGGCAGATAGGCAATAAATTTCGCCAAGGCTAAGTAGCAAGCCTAACATAAAGAACCCAAAGAGTATTGTTTTTTTAGGTTGTTTAGTCTCTAACAATAACGCTGCAAAAGGCACCCAAACAGGCCACAATGCGTGGGCAAAAAACAAGAAAGCATGTGTAGCCGCTTGCTGCCAATGGGCATATTGCTGATGCGTTAAACTTAGCCACACAAAGCCTTCACTTAATTGCTGAATACCAAATAATAGCGGTATGGCTGCAAATGCTAGCTGCAACTTGCTGCTAACTTTTTGCGTAGTAATAATACCTGCGGTTGTTAACACAGTGCCAGCACTAAAGCTAGCAATAGCCGAAAAGCACATGTAATATGGTTTTTGTGGTTAAAACAATTTAGGCACTAGCATGGGCACACTTACTCGATACAATTGATACTGTTTACCAAATAATCTAATGAGTTTCTTTTCTTCAAAATAAATACCAATGCGGGTGTAAAGCGTAATACATACGCAACTTACGCCATTGCTAGCCAATGGTTGCCATAAAAACAAACACCACACAAAAACAATGGTTACTGTGTACAGTGGGTGGCGCACTACTGCATGAATGCCTTGTGTTTGTAACTGTAGCTTGGCTTGCTTACCTGTTAGTGCATTAATGCCACTCAAATTGGCAAAGTATTTTTTTATACACAAAAGCATTAAGGCACTGCTTACTAGTACCAAAATACCTGCAATTATTTGTTGTACCAATGGCGGCTGCCAAAGCCAATATTTGGTAATGGAAATATGATACCAAACAACCAACGCTAAACTAATAGTGGCCAATATTGAATAGCTTAATAGGTAGTATTTGTACTTGGCTTTCAAGCATTTTTCTAGCCTATTTTTTAATGGTTGGTAAGCCAAAATACTATGCAACAAACCAAAGGCTAACCACGCTAAAACAAGTATAATGTAAGAATTGGTAGGCAAGATGTTTCTATTTAATGATGCTGTATCTACTAATGAAATCCGTTTTTTAATTGCATCTAGCAATAATTGCTGCTTCAATTGTACAACTTGTAAATATTTTAAGGCAGTGGTTTATGCTTCTTCATCAAAATACAAAGTGTAAAAGTTTTTGCCTTTTACCTCGTCGTAACCACGTTCTATTAAGTCTTTACGCCCATGAATATATATGTGGAAGTTTTTGTCGAGTTTTAAAATGCTTTTAAACAGTTTTTCTTGCTTTTTTACAGCCGATACGTGAATGGCAAATTCATCGTCAATAGCTACTTGCTTGGCTTGCTCGTACACCTGCTTGTAATTGGTAAAGGCATCCATTACTTCGGGGTGGTGAATCACTTCTTCTGCAAACTCATCAAATTGAAAGTTTTCTTTGGTTTTAAAATATTCCATGCTACGGTTCAGCATGTCTATTTGGTCACTTTTATTTACGTCAAATTGCTCGGCTATTTCGTTGCTAATAAATAGTTTAGCCATGCTTAAAGCATTGTTGGTACTATGGTAGCTATTGGCATAAGGTGTTAGGTGCAAAAACTCGTTTATCCAGTATTGTGCATCGTTTTGCTTATTGGTTGCATCTACCACGCACACTACATAACCTTCCAATTTATTCACTTTAAAAATTAAACAACCCTTATCTAGTTTATTAATGTTAATGCCATCTTCAGCCGCTACTTCCCAGCCATGCCCATGCGGAAATACTTTTAAAAAAGTTTCTTTCGATTCGCTTTTAAAAATGCCTACAGCTTCTACATATTCGGTATCAAAGGGTACGTTTTTAAAATGCACCACATACATTTCGCCTTCTTTTACCTTAGCATGTGTGCTTTTGCTGTAAAGAAATGTGGCTAGTAAAGCAGATTGTGAAGCAAATTTTTTAGGGTTGTCAAATATTTGCCCTACATAGCTATACACTTCATTAAGGCCAATATCGCTGATATGGGTAAAATGGTATTGCTCATTTACATTAAAGGGTGCTAAAAAGTATTTTGCTAAAATGCCACGCACAATACCATCATTTAGCAATAAAGTATTGGCCGATAATTTTAAATCTTCGCCACGTGTTGGATTGCCCACTTTGTGTACAATGGCTTGGCTTATTTCTACACTGTCTATACCTGTCATAAAAACGAAGATAGACCACTGATTTTAATGATTGAAATGAAAATGTGATGGGAACGCTGATACAGCAGATAAAACAGATTTACACAGAAAAAATAGACCACTGATTTTAATGATTGAAATGAAAATGTGATGGGAACGCTGATACCGCCGATAAAACAGATTTACACAGAAAAAATAGACCACTGATTTTAATGATTGAAATGAAAATGTGATGGGAACGCTGATACCGCCGATAAAACAGATTTACACAGAAAAAATAGACCACTGATTTTAATGATTGAAATGAAAATGTGATGGGAACGCTGATAC
>JASGCX010000020.1:7936-9402 GCA_030053925.1 Flavobacterium sp. | reverse complement strand
AAAATGTGATGGGAACGCTGATACCGCCGATAAAACAGATTTACACAGAAAAAATCTTTTAGCCACACGCTACAATTATCTGCAATTATCTGCTTAATCCGTGTTATCTGTGTTCCTATCACTTTATGGCAAAGGATCGTAACCGTGGCCGCCCCAAGGATGGCATGAGGCAATGCGCTTAATAGCTAGCCAACCACCTTTAAATGGCCCATATTTTTTGATAGCTGCAAGCCCATAATGCGAGCAGGTGGGTGTGTAGCGGCATTTGGGCCCAAGCACTGGCGATATAACGTATTGGTAAAACTTAATAAGCCCTATTAATGGCAAACTAAGCAGTTGTAGCAGTAGTTTCATGTAAGGCGGCTATTAATTTTTGTATAATAATGGGCATTTTTTTTTCTATCAAACCTTGTTCGGGTAGTGTTTTATTGATGTAAAGAAAAAAAGCGGCTACCTGCCGATTGTTGGCTGTAATATATTGGTGTAAGGGCAACTTGTTTAAACGATATTGTTCACGCATCACACGTTTTATTCGGTTTCTATCTACCGCATGTTTAAACGTTCTGCTACTAGCACTTACACCAATTTTTATAGGAAAATCTAGCGGCTCGCTCACAGGCAAGTACACCACTTTTATTGGAAACACTAAAAACGATTTTCCCTCAGCAAATAATTGCTTGGTAATTTTTCGGCTTTTTAGTTTTTCGTGTTTGTTAAATGTAAATGTAGCCATAACTATTGTGTAGTAAAAATACGATGAACCCTGCTTATAGCTGTAACACTAAAAAGACGATTACAATTGCTTGTAACCGTCTTAAATATCTATCAAATAACCGCTTTTTAACAGCGTTAATTGTTTATTTTAATCCTTTCTCGCTAGAAACGGTAAGTTTCTTACGACCTTTTGCTCTGCGGCTTGCTAATACTTTGCGACCATTTGCAGATTGCATACGCTTACGAAAACCATGTACAGTTTTACGGCGTTTTTTATGTGGTTGAAATGTTTGTTTCATGCTTTTAAATTTTACTAAACCATCAATATTGTTTCAACGATATAGTAGCGACCATTACCACTATTTTTGTGAAAGGACGGCAAAAGTAAGGGTTTGTTTGTAAAATGTACTTAAAGACTGTGAATTATTTAAAAAAAATTGTAGCGGAAACATAGAACGCAGATATTCATGATTGTTAAGATGAAGATGAAAATGATAAAACATGTTTCTCTTTCATAAATAGCATGATAACCTGCGGGCTATTGTATTATCTATTCATACTAGCTAAAAACTCTTCATTGTTAAGATGAAAATGATAAAGCATGTTTCTCTTTCATAAATAGCGTGATAATGTGCGTGCTATTGTATTATCTATTCATACTAGCTAAAAACTCTTCATTGTTAAGATGAAAATGATAAAGCATGTTTCTCTTTCATAAATAGCGTGATAATGTGCGTGCTATTGTATTATCT
>JASGCX010000020.1:0-7836 GCA_030053925.1 Flavobacterium sp. | reverse complement strand
ATTCATACTAGCTAAAAAATCTTCATTGTTAAGATGAAAATGATAAAGCATGTTTCTCTTTCATGAATATCTTGATAACCTGCGTGCTATTGTATTATCTATTCATACTAGCTAAAAAATCTTCATTGTTAAGATGAAAATGATAAAGCATGTTTTTCTTTCATGAATATCTTGATAATCTGCGTGCTATTGTATTATCTATTCATACTAGCTAAAAACTCTTCATTGCTTTTAGTGCCACGCATACGTTTTAGCAATTCATTCATCGCTTCTTCGGTATTCATATCGTTTAAAAACAAGCGTAAAATATTAATACGAGACAATACATCTTTATCTAACAACAAGTCGTCACGTCTTGTGCTAGAACCCACTAAATCAATAGCTGGAAAAATTCTGCGATTAGCCAATCTTCTATCTAGCAATAATTCCATATTACCAGTACCCTTAAATTCTTCAAAAATCACTTCATCCATTTTGCTACCTGTTTCTATTAAGGCAGTTGCTAAAATGGTTAACGAGCCACCGTTTTCTATTTTACGTGCTGCACCAAAAAACTGTTTTGGTTTTTGCATTGCATTGGCCTCTACACCGCCACTTAAAACTTTGCCGCTGCTTGGTGCTACAGTGTTGTGGGCTCTTGCCAAACGTGTAATACTATCTAGCAATATCACTACATCGTGGCCACATTCTACCAAGCGTTTTGCTTTTTGCAAAGCCATAGCGCTCACTTTTACGTGTTTTTCTGCCGGTTCGTCAAACGTTGAAGCAATTACCTCGCCGTTTACACTTCTTTCCATATCGGTAACCTCTTCTGGTCTTTCATCTATCAATACTACCATTAAGTAACATTCTGGATGGTTAGCCGCAATAGCATTGGCTACTTCTTTTAACAACATGGTTTTGCCCACTTTTGGTTGGGCTACTATTAACCCACGCTGACCTTTACCAATTGGTGTAAACAAATCGATAATGCGTGTGCTATAATTGGATGGAGAAGTAAATAAACTCAACTTCTCAAACGGAAATAGTGGCGTTAAATAGTCAAATGGTACACGGTCTCTTACCTCCTCTGGTCTTTTACCGTTAATGCCATCTACTTTTAATAGGGCAAAATATTTTTCACCTTCTTTTGGTGGGCGCACAGAGCCCGAAACGGTATCGCCAGTTTTTAGGCCAAATAATTTAATTTGACTAGGAGACACATACACATCATCTGGCGAGCTTAAATAGTTGTAGTCAGATGAACGTAAAAAACCATACCCATCGGGCATCATTTCTAGTACACCTTCACCTGGTATAATGCCGTCAAACTCAATGTTAAAAACTGGTTCACGGCGAAAGTTTTGGCGTTTTTCTGGTTGTTGCTGTGGTGTAGTTTCTGGTGCTTGTTCGGCTATTTCGTTTTCGCCTTCTTGTTGTGCTTCTTCATTAGCAATGCTTTGTGCAATATCTGCTGGCATTACATCGCTTATTCTATTTTCTGTGGCTTGTAACATTTGTTCTGCAAGGCTTAGTTGTAGGTCATCAACCTCTACTTTTGGCTTGCGGATAGCAGGTTTTATGGGCTGTCTTTTTCTTAGTTCTCTATTAGCAGGTGCTTCTGTACTTACTGTTTCATAGGCTTGTGGGGCTTCTTCTTTTGGCACGGCGGTAGGCACTATTTCAGCTTCATCGGTACCATTTGCAGTTGAGGTTTTTAAGGTAGCAGGTTTACGACCACGTAGTTTGCGTGGTGCAGCACTATCTGTAGTAGCGTTTTCTTTTACTGCCTGACCATCTAATATTTTATAAACGAGTGTTTGTTTGTCTAGTTCTTTTACATCTGTAAGTTTCATCTGTTCTGCTACATCTAATAGCTCGGGAAGTAGCATGTCGTTTAATTGCAAAATGTCGTACATAAATTGTTTTGAGATAATAAAATCAAGGAACTTGTAGTCAATGAACCCAGTCTTAAAAGTTTGAAACTAAAAATCTGTTACTTGATAAATGGAAGGAGAAAAACTGAAGGGTTAGTGAGATAACTAAACAGTAGTCAGTTTGTTTCCAATGCAATGTTACAGCAAAATGTTTAAACCAAAATAATTTTTCTAGTAAGCAAACTTAATACTTGAAGCTATCGTATATGATGTAGAAGTTTTAACAAAATTGCTAATCAATAGTTAGGTTTTTTCAGATGGAGGGGGCTATTCTTAGTCCCCTTATTTTTGCACAAAATCATCATCTTGAAATCTTTACGTTTAAAACAATTTTTACCAGCTATTGCTTATTTAGCATTTACCTTTTACCTATTTACATTGCCCGGAGATGAAATACCAAAACTAGATTGGGAATTTCCTTTGAAAATAGACAAACTTGTACATATTGGCTTGTTTTTAATCTTAGTCATTGGTTTTACATACCCCTTCAAAAAATCCATTCTCAACAATTTCAAACGAAAGAAATGTTTTTTGTATATTACATTATTAGGCATTTTATATGGGGTAATTATCGAAATAATTCAGAAATATTTTATAATAAATCGTTCGTTCGACTTGTTTGATATTTTGTCAGATTCTATTGGTTCATGTATTGGTTACTTAATTGCTAGCTATTGGTTTGGTAAAAGAGAAGCGTAAGCATTGATAAGAACTTAGTGTAAAAAAATTGGCCTCGATGGAAATCGAGGCCGCAACCAAAACTAACTGCTTATGAGAAAATTTAAAATCTTATGTTGTGTTTTATACTTTATAACAACGCAAACACAGTGCCAAAGGTTTTCTTGTAATTGTTAAATAAACGTTACAGCTTTTTATAAACACTTATTGCTTGATTTACAATGCAAAATTGCTTAAAAAGACTTAAAAAGGTGTAAATCGTTTAACAAGAAATTGTTAATAGCGCAGAAGTTTTATAAGCGGTACTATTGCTTTATCAGTAGCTTTTTAAAGGCCGCACTATCGCCATTAAACACGTTAAAATCTACAAATTGAGTAATGCCATTTACCCTACCACGTTCGTTATGCTGCCAAAACAGCCAATCTCTTGAAATTTTTGGCTTATCGGGTTCTAAATAATGCGCTACCCATAGTGGATAGTTATTAAACTCGTTGCCTAAATAACTATTGTAAAAACTAACATAGGTGTAAATAATGGGCTTTACATGATAATGGGCTTCTAATGTAGTAAGACATTCCTTTAAGCGTGTACGCATATTTTTGGCAGAAACGCCGTACAAATGCTCTACATCTACCACAGGCGGCAAATCGCCAGCAGACAAGTTTACCTGTTTTATAAAATTATTGGCTTGCTTACTGCCACTTTTAGTAGCTAAAAAAAAATGATACGCCCCACGTGGTACACCTACCTGCTTGGTGGCTTGCCAGTTTTTACTAAAACTTCTATCTACATTGTTTAGGCCTTCGGTGGCTTTTATAAAGGCAAAACCCAAGGCTACAGTATCTACATTCATGGCTTTTACCAAGGGCCAATACACCACATTTTGATAATTACTTACATCGATACCATGTATGGTGTAGCCTTGCGGCAAATTGATACCAAATGCTTTGTAATAGGCAGTTTTAGCATTGGCAAGAGCCTGTTTTTCTTTAATTATTTTTACAACATACCAACCTATTATTGCCCATAACGCAAGCACAATAGCCGCTACAAATAGTCGCTTAAATATTGAAGGATAAGCTTTTCTCTTTTTAGCCATTTGCCAAAACTAAGTTGTTACATTTTGCCTCAGTGTAACTATCGGCGTAAAATATTTTTCACACGCAACTTTAGCACAAAGGGCTGCCCATTGCGCAGCACTAAAATTTGTACCGTGTTACCAGCATTTTGCAAGGTTGTTTTAAAAGCTTGCACATTTTTACTAAAATTATTATCTATCGATAAAATGATATCCTCTGGTTTAAAACCAGCTTTTTCGCCTGGCGAATTTGGCATAATATCTACCACCACAATATTTTGCTCTATTTGATAAATACCCAAGCCTGTGTACGAATAATCGAACGCATCTTTAAAATGAGCATTTGGTTTTAGATGAATGCTTTGCTCGGGGTAATTTAAAATAACATTAAAACGGCGCAGCAAATCGTTGCCTAGTAAACCACCTAGTAGTGGGTAACTTGTAATGTTATAGTCATCCGAAAAAATATAAACAGGTACTTTTCTAAACTTATAATTACCTATTTGTACCGATTTTATCACCGTTATATCCATTGTTTTTTTGCCACCAAGCCCTTCGGCCTGTGTAGGGTAGCGCTTGCGCTTTTTTGTTAGCACCATACTATCGGCTATAAAATCTTCCGATAGCAACATACATAAACCAGCACCTGTATCAAAAATAAAGCGATTGGTAAACACACGTTCATCTTCTATTTGTGCTTGCGGATAAACAAGGGAAGAAAAATTAGGCTTCATTAAATAGCCACCCTTTGGGTACTTAATTGTGCCGGGCATAAGTACTTCTATTTTCAAGAGGTCGTAATCTATTTTTACAATATACCTGCGCAAAAAACTATAGCCAATAATTCCATCAATTTTTACACCATACACACTTGTAAGCAGGTCGTAATTGTTAATGTGAAAATCTAAATGTTCTACTGCCAAGCCTAGCAGTTGTAAAGTGTGGTTATTGGTAAATGCTACGGTTTTTATACCAGCAATACCACGTATGGTTTTATCGCTTATTGCTGTAACCATTTTGTAAGTAGCTACGGTTTCAGAATCTAGCGAAATACCACCACTGCCTGTATCTAACACAAAATTGAGCGTATCTGGTATATCATCTATCCTTGCCTTTATTAAAATAATGCCGCCACTAAGTTGTGTAAATGAAAAGCTAGTAAGCATTTTGGCCTGTGGCAACACAAACTCTTCCTGTGCAGCGGCACTGTGGCATAAAAGTACCGCCACATAATATAGCAGTAGTTTAAGCGCATGGTATAGCTGTTGCGGTTTCATATTGGTAACAAGTGATGCTTGTGCTTTTATTTTTTAGTAAGCTATTATAAACGTTCTAGTGCCTGTAATAGGTTAATGCCTAGCGCATCGCCATTGGTAGCATTGTTAGTAAGCACTGCTACTACCAAGTCTTTTGCCTCGTTTATACATAGCATGGTTCTACAACCATTCGTACCGCCACCATGTTGCCACACCACATCTATATCATCTACTAAAAAATGCCACCCAAGTGCTACTTTCTGTACACCATCGCTAAACGTTTGTTGGTGCGCCAGTTGGTTATAAGCAAGCAAAGGACTTTTAAACACAACTAGTTGCTGCTTACCATACTGCAATAAATCTGCTGCATTGCTTTTAATAGCACCACCAGCGGCCAAGCTTTTAAAACGCCAAGCTGGTACGGCTTCGCCTTTTTCGTTATAGCCTTGTGCTAGTAAGGTGCTGTCTTGCTGCGTTAGGGTTATTTTGGTGTTGGCAAGGCCCATTGGTTTGGCTATTTGCTCCACTACCAATTGCTCGTATGTTTTATTGTAAATGCGTTCTAGTATTACACCAAGCAAGCCCACGGCAAGGTTACTATACTCATACGTGTTGCCGGGCTTATGCGTTGCCTTAAACTGTTTTAAAAAGGCAAACAAAGCTTTGTCATCAAAATTTTCGTAAGGTTGTAAGTAGTTGGTAGTTGTAAAGTAGAAATTAAAAGGCAACCTTGGCAGGCCAGAAGTATGATTGCTTAGTTGTTGCAAGGTTATTGCTTGCAAGTGGGTATTGGCAGCTACGCTATCGGGTAAGTATTGGGTAATTGCATCTTGCAGACGCAATTTTTTATCTACCACGGCTTTGGCTAGTAAAGTGGCTGTAAAGGTTTTGCTAATAGAACCAATCTCGTACAGGGTGGCGTTAGAGGGCAACTGTTTATTGTCTTTAGCTGTTTCGCCATATTGGTAGTAGTAATCTTTTCCTTTGGTGTAAATGGCCACACTTGCACCCACATTGCCTACGGTGTTAATGTAATTATCTAGCAAAGCATCTACTGTTTTATCTAACGTGGTTAGCTTGGCATTGTTTGTAGCCGATGGTAGTTTTTTACGAGCATCATCTTGAAAAGGCTGAATGGCAAATGCCTGAAATTTATCCAAATTATCTAAGCTTATCAATAGTTGTAGGGCCGCAACACCTTCCACTTTATACTTGTTAACACCGTTTTTGCTGCGCAAAAAACTAACATTTCTAAAAGGCATTAAGCCATATAATTGCTTTTCGCACACTGCCATCCATTTATCGTAAGGTAGGGCTTTTTTAAACACTTCGCCTGCTAATGTATAAGCACTATCGGCTTGCTTATTGGCAAAAAGTTGTAGCAGCTTTTGGGCTACACTATCGGTTTTAATTTCTTGTAAAGTGGTGGGTTGTTGCGCCTGTACTTGTGTAAATGCACTTAAAAAACAACCGAAAATTAATAATAATCTCATGAAACAACATTTTTTAAACCATAAAAATACCAATTTAAACCATGCCAATACCACTAGTTTGCAACAATGCACCCTTACCTTTGTTGATAGATTAAATAGTATTGTATGCAGTTAGCAGATTTGTACCAAAAAGCCCTGCGCTTTGAGTTTTTGAGTATAGAAGAAGGCATGTTTTTATTTGAAAACGCCTCATTAACCGAGTTAATGAATGTAGCCGACGAACTGCGCAAAATACAAGTACCACATGGCAAAGTCACTTGGCAAATAGATAGAAACGTAAATACCACCAACGTGTGTATTGCCAACTGTAAGTTTTGCAATTTCTACCGCATACCAGGCCACGCAGAAGCCTATATTACCGATATGCCTACCTACCGCAAAAAAATTACCGAAACCTTAAAATGGGGTGGCGACCAATTATTATTGCAAGGTGGCCACCATCCAAATTTAGGTTTGCAGTTTTATGTAGATACATTTAAAGCTATTAAAAACGAGTTTCCTACTATTAAAATACATGCCTTAGGCCCACCAGAAGTAGCCCATATAACCAAGCTAGAAAAAAGTACCCACCACGAGGTGTTGAAAACGTTAAAAGAAGCTGGCATGGATAGCTTGCCAGGTGCTGGTGCCGAAATTTTGGTAGATAGGGTAAGACGCTTAATTAGTAAAGGCAAATGCGGTGCAAACGAATGGCTAGAAATTATGCACCAAGCCCACAAGCTAGATATTACCACAAGTGCCACCATGATGTTTGGCCATGTAGAAACCCTAGAAGAACGTTTTATACACTTAGCAAAAATTAGAGAAATACAAGCGAAGAAACCAGAAAACGCCAAAGGCTTTTTAGCATTTATACCTTGGACGTTTCAAGATGTAGATACCCTGCTAACAAGAATACGTGGTGTACAAAACCTTACCACGCCCGACGAATACATACGCATGATTGCCATTAGCCGTATTATGCTGCCAAACGTAAAAAACATACAAGCAAGCTGGCTAACGGTGGGCAAGCAAACCGCACAAATAACCTTACATGGTGGTGCCAACGATTTTGGTAGCATTATGCTAGAAGAAAATGTAGTAAGTGCTGCCGGTGCACCGCACCGCTTTACCTACAAGAGTATTCAAGAAGCCATTGCAGAAGCAGGCTTTGAGCCACAACTACGCACACAGCAGTACGAGTGGCGAGAAATACCAAGCTTGATTGAAGAACAGGTGATAGATTATTAAGAGTTAATTTTAAAAACCGCTATCGTGTACTATAAACGGTGGCGTTTTTTTGGGGGTGAAGTGTAGTGGTGGATTTTGAATGTATTTTCTACACTTGGTATTTGGTAAAAAATAAGGAGAATTGTTTACTTAACGTGAGTTTTGGATGTTCTCGTTAAAATATAGAAGGTAATCTTTCTAAAAA
>JASGCX010000107.1 GCA_030053925.1 Flavobacterium sp. | reverse complement strand
CTATGTGTAATTTTGATTGGATTTTATCAGCTACTTGTTAGCGGTTTAGTATAAAGCTGGCTACAAAAGCATTACCCCAATAGAAAAACAAAACAGCCTCGAAAATTTCGAGGCTGTTTTGAGAAATCTTATGTTATTAGTTAAAACTATTTATACTGAGGGAATAAGCTTTTTGCTAATTCTACCATTTTGTTTAAGCTATCGTCATTTAACTGACCTTTCTTAAACTCGGCTAATACATCTGGTAGTTTGTTTTCCATTTCCATTAAAAAGTGTGCTTCAAAGTCTTTTACTTTTTTCACAGCAACGTCTTTCAACAAACCTTGTGTACCTAAGTAAATGATAGCAACTTGTTTCTCTACACTAAATGGTGTGTATTGTGCTTGTTTTAATATCTCTACGTTACGTGCACCTTTGTCAATTACGTTTTTAGTAGCAGCATCTAAATCGCCACCAAATTTAGAAAACGCTTCTAATTCTCGGTATAATGCCTGATCTAGTTTTAAAGTACCAGCTACTTTTTTCATTGATTTAATCTGTGCATTACCACCCACACGGCTTACAGAAATACCCACGTTGATAGCGGGACGAATACCAGCATTGAACAAGTTACCTTCTAAGAATATTTGACCATCGGTGATAGAGATAACGTTAGTAGGGATGTAAGCCGATACGTCACCAGCTTGCGTTTCGATGATTGGTAAAGCCGTTAAGCTGCCACCACCTTTTACTAAATGCTTAATAGAAACTGGCAAATCGTTCATTTGACTAGCCACTTCGTCATTGGCTATCACTTTTGCAGCTCTTTCTAATAAACGACTGTGTAGGTAGAATACATCGCCTGGATAAGCCTCACGACCTGGAGGACGACGTAGCAATAAACTCACCTCACGGTAAGCTACCGCTTGTTTACTTAAATCATCAAATACAATTAATGCCGGGCGGCCGGTATCACGGAAGAACTCACCAATAGCAGCACCAGCAAATGGTGCATAGAACTGTAAAGGAGCAGGATCGCTAGCAGAAGCACACACAATAGTTGTGTAAGCCATTGCACCGTTATCGTTCAATGTTTTCATTACACCAGCAACAGTAGATGCTTTTTGACCAACCGCTACGTAAATACAGTACACGGGTTTGCCTGCATCGTAAAACTCTTTTTGGTTGATAATTGTATCAATACAAATGGCTGTTTTACCTGTTTGACGGTCGCCAATTACCAACTCACGTTGACCACGACCTACAGGAATCATCGCATCAATAGCTTTAATACCAGTTTGTAGTGGTTCTTTTACAGGCTCACGGTAAATAACACCTGGTGCTTTACGCTCAAGTGGCATCTCGTACAAGTTGCCGGTAATAGGGCCTTTACCATCTATTGGCTCGCCCAAAGTATTAATTACACGTCCTACAACGCCCTCACCTACTTTAATAGAGGCAATTTGGCCAGTACGTTTAACTTTTGCACCTTCTTTAATGTCTGCACTTTCGCCCATCAATACCACGCCCACATTGTCTTCCTCAAGGTTCAAGGCAATGGCTTTAACACCGTTTTCAAATTCTACTAACTCACCACTGCGTACACCGTTTAGGCCATACACACGGGCAATACCATCACCCACTTGAAGCACCGTGCCTACTTCTTCCAAATCGGCAGAAGCATTAAAATTGCTTAGTTGTTGCCTCAAAATTGCTGAAATTTCATCTGGCTTAATTGCTACCATATTATTTGAGAGTTTAAAATTTTCTTGTTTTTATGTTTTGTTACCAACTTTTGTACATCTATTAAGCTTCGTTGTGTCACTTGCCGGCCTTTTTGTGGGCATCCCTATGTTACACTTAAATTGGAACTTGTACGCTTTGTTTATTATGCAGCTACTAAATAGCAGGCACGTAATGGTTTTTTAAAAACTGTTTTTTTACATCGTTTAAATCACGCAAAATACTTGCATCTACCAATTTATTGTCAAATTCAAGTACAAAACCACCAATCAATTTGTCATTTACCTTAGCTTCTAATTCTACCGAGGCAGAAGACTGTGTATTGTTCACCTTAGCTTGAATACTTTGTTTCAACTCATTGCTAATAGCTACAGCAGTAGTTAAAGTAACGGTAAGAATACCTTTAATGTGGTTATATTGACCAATAAAAGCATTCGCAATTTCAAACAAATCAGCTTCGCGACCTTTTGTAACCAACAACTTAATAAAAGCGGTAGTTAGCTCGCTCACATGGCTACTTATAACCGCAGAAATGATTGCTTCTTTTTTATCGGCCTTAATAATAGGGCTTACTAAAAGCGCAACAAACTCGCTGCTAGCTTTACAAACAGCCTGTAAATATTTCATATCAGCATATACCACTTCTAGTTGATTTCTTTCTACCGAAAGGTCAACTAAACTTTTGGCATATCTTGCTGCTAAACGTGGATTAGGCATAATTCAATGGGCTAATTGGATAATTCGATGATATGATAACGAAAACTTCTCAACAATCATTATCACATCATCACATCATCACATTATCTAATTAAGTTTTACTACTTCTGCTAATTGCTGAATATAAATTTCTTGTTCGGCTTTGTTTGCTAATTCTCTTCTTAAAATTTTCTCACTCACTTCAATTACCAAAGCCCCCACTTGATTTTTTACATCAGTTAAAGCGGCATTTTTTTGTTGCAAAATAGCTTGTTGTGCATCTGCAATAATTTTATCGTACTCAGCTTTAGCTTTATCTTTTGCTTCAGCAATCATTTTATCCGAAGCTACTTTTGCCTCTTTAATCATAATTGCTCTTTCTTCACGTGCTTGGTTCATCATCACCTCGTTCTCGTTTTTCAAGCTAGCCATTTCAGCTTTCATCTTATCAGCTTGCAACAAAGCATCGGCAATACCAGACTCACGTTCGCTAATAGCAGCCATAATTGGCTTCCAAGCAAATTTGCTAAGAAGTAAAAATAATAATACAAAAGCTACTGTACTCCATATTACTAAACCAAAATCTGGTAATACTAATGGATTAATTTCTAAAAACATGCGTTAGTTATTTTGTCTTAACAATCATCTTACAAAAAATTAAGAAAGCCCATTGCCCTTTGCGTTAGGCTTTCTTAAAAACATTGTACTTAGCGTACAAATGCGTACTAGCCATTACCCAAAAGGGCAACAACCACAGCAAATAGAGATACCGCCTCTACCAACGCAGCAGCAATAATCATACTTGTACGAATATCGTTTGCAGCTTCTGGTTGACGTGCAATACCTTCAACAGCACCTTTACCAATTTGGCCGATACCAATACCAGCACCTATTGCAGCTAAACCTGCACCTAGTGCAGCAATACTTCCTCCTAACATGTTGTAGAGTTTTTGATGATTAAAAAAGTTATTTATTAATGATGTGCTTCATGAGGATGGTGTTCTTCAATAGCTGAACCAATATATAATGAAGCCAATAATGTAAAAATGAATGCTTGTAAAAAAGCCACTAACAATTCAATTGCACCAATAAATACTGCAAAAGGTACAGCCACTACAGATGTAACTACAGATTTAAAGATGAAGATTAAACAAATCAAGCTTAATACCAAAATGTGACCAGCAGTAATGTTGGCAAACAAACGAATCATTAAAGAGATTGGTTTAGTAAACACACCAATTAACTCAATTGGCAATAAAAATAATTTCATTGGCACAGGCACACCTGGCATCCAAAAAATGTGTTTCCAGTAATCTTTATTACCATTAATGTTTACAATAATCAATGTAAAAAAAGCGAGTGTAAATGTAAAAGCAATATTACCACTCACATTAGCAGCACCTGGAAAAAAAGGTATTAAGCCAAGCAAGTTATTAATCAATATAAAGAAGAAAATAGTTAGTAAAAAAGGCATAAACTTAGCGTACTTGGCACCAATATTTGGTTTTGCAACATCGTCTCTTACAAACAGAATTAATGGTTCTATAAAAGATTGCAAACCTTTAGGTGCAGTTGTAACGCCTGTTTTTTTGTAGGCAGAAGCTACAGACAAAAACACCAATAATAATAGCGTTACAGACAGTAGCATTGAAGCTACGTTTTTGGTAATTGACAAATCGTACAAGCCTTTGGTAGCATTTTGGTCAATATTACCTGCGGCATCAATAATTTTAATTTTACCTTCAACTAATTTGTAGTTGTTTTTACTTGCAAATTCAACTGGCTCGTGATGTTCGTTTATTAAATGTGCAGAACTAAATACATCAACACCATTTTTTGTATAGAGGATAATTGGCAAAGGCAAAGTTGTGTGACCCCATAAGTGCCAGCCATGTTCATCTTTAATGTGATCAAGAATAGTTTGGGTAACGTTAAATTTTTCCTCGCCTTGTTTTTTCTCTACATGATGTTCGTTAGCAGCAGCATTTTGAAGGGTATCGTTAGCAAAAACAGACACAGTTAAAAATGATAAAATAATGCTGAAAGCCCCTGCCAATAAAGATTTCATGATTTTCGATGCCATATCTATTCTCAAATTTGCGGCGAAGATAAGGGGATAGCAACAAAAAATTGAACCAAAGAGAATCAAAAGTTGAAAAAAGTTATTCATCTATTATTTTATCTTCTTCTCTTAGTTTCTTGATTTTTTCGAGATAAAATACGTCCAATTGATCTTTAGGCCTGTTAACTGCTTTTTTATTAGCAATTAAATGATTGATGTGAAGAAAGGGAACTTTAATACCATCAATATCGGCTGTATTTGACATTTGCAAACATTCATCAAATGTATATCCTTCTAATCCCTTCATATCAACCATCAAGTCTAATTTAGCACCATTGTTTAGATTAAAACTCGTCCAACCTGGAACTATTTGCATTGTTTCTAACATAAAAAAATCACCCATGCCATAATTACGAAAGGCTGTTCTTAATTTATTTCTATTCTCTATAGAGTCTTCAAACCACACATCAATATCATCTGTAGTTCTTTGATAGCCATTTAAGTTAATTGCTATTCCACCTACCATAACATACTTTACTGCTTGCTCATTCAAAGCAGACCAAAATTTTAAAAACTCTTCATCATAGATATCCATAAACCTATTTATCTAATGTGTATGGTGTGTATGTAATCTTAGCTTTCCTAAACATTATATTCATTTTCATGAGCCTTGTCATTACTAAAAAACGCTCCTTATCGGTACGCTTTAAAGCAGCACGTAGCAAATCCATTTCGGATTTTTCGTATAGTGCATCCTCTTCAGTAGCGGGCGCATCCTTCATGAAGTTTAAAACAATTTCTGGCTCTTTGTAATCGCTCATTTTGCTGATAATATTTTAAAATTCCTATAATCTAAGATACAACATTCTGCTGCTTATCGTAACTCATTTCGTGCAATTTACTATAAAAACCACCGAGAGCCAATAGTTCATCATGATTGCCAATTTCTTTTATCTCACCTTTGTCCAATACAATAATTTTATTGGCTTTACGAATAGTTGACAATCTATGTGCAATAACAATTGATGTTCTATCAGCTATCAAAGTATCTATTGCTTTTTGAATCAGTAATTCGCTTTCTGTATCTATAGAAGAAGTTGCTTCATCTAAAATTAAAATAGCAGGATTGTATAATAAAGCTCTTGCAAAAGAAATCAATTGCCTTTGCCCTAAACTTAATGTATTTCCTCTTTCCATCACATTATAATCGTAATCACTTGGCAATTGCATAATAAAATCGTGCAAGTCTATCATTTTACAAGCATCAATTGCTGCTTGCTTAGAAATGAGCGGATTTCGCAAAGTAATATTGTCAAGCACCGAACCCGAGAATAAAAATACATCTTGCAAAACCACACCAATACTACTTCTTAGCTTCTCTATTGGATAGTTTACTATATTAACGCCATCAATATTAATAGCACCTTTTTGAATATGGTACAATCTATTTAACAAACTAATAATTGACGTTTTGCCACTACCAGTATGCCCTACCAAAGCCACCGTTTCGCCGGCTTTTACATCAAAAGAAATATCTTTTAGTACATAATGTTCCTCGTTATAGGCAAACCATACTTTATCAAAACTAATTTGTCCTTTAATTGGTTCGGTAAACGGTTGACGGTCAACGGTGGTCTCTTTAAGTACATCCTCATTATCTAATACTTTAAACACCCGTTCGGCAGCAATCATGCCCATTTGTATCACGTTAAACTTATCGGCAATTACACGTAATGGGCGAAATATTAAGTTGAGATAAAGAATAAAAGCAACCAATAGCCCTGCATCTAACTTCTTATCGGCCACCCACCACACTAGCAAACCAGTACTTATAGCCAACACCAATTCTACCACCGGAAAAAATACACTATACGCAAAAATGGCTTTAATATTTGCGTTGCGATGTTCTTTATTAATTACGTTGAACTTGGCTAGTTCTCTATCCTCAGCGGCAAAAGCTTGTACAATGTGCATACCTGTTAAATGTTCTTGCACAAAAGCATTAAGTGCCGCAACGGCATTACGTACTTTCATAAAACTTTTGTTTACGCTTTCTTTAAAATAGTAAGTAGCCACTATTAAAAAAGGAAACGGTATTAAACTCACCAAAGTAACACGCCAATCCATCCAAATCATGGTGGCAAGCGTAATAATAATGGTCAATAAATCAGCAACAATTTGTATAAAACCATCGCTAAAAATATCGTTAATGCTTTCAATATCGTTGATGGTTCTTGTAGTAAGTGTACCAATGGGTGTTTTATCAAATTGACTTAAATTGAGGCTCACCACTTTTTGGTACACGGTTACACGTAAATCTTTTACCACATTTTGCCCTAGCCACGAAGTAATAAATGCAAATGCAAAGCGTACAGCAGATTCTACCAACAAAAATACAATTTGAAAAATGGTGATATTGATGATAAATTGGAAAATATTATTGCTGTTTTTTAAGAAGATAATCTGCTGAATCCAATGTGGTATGGGCAAATTATTATGAATAGATTTATTAACCGTTAGTTGAATTAAGTAAGGACGAACCGGCGCAAAAATAGCCATGATAATAGCCAGCGTTAAACTAGCAATAAAAAAGCCTCTGTATGGTTTTACAAAATGAAACACACGCTTCATTAACAACAAATCAACTGCCTTTTTTTTTGATGGGTTACTCATAATTGCAACAAATGTAAATAGTATGTAGCGTTGGTTGTTGTACATTAGTGAAAAAAAAATCTATTAAATCTCACAAAAAAAATGCTTCAATTTGCTAGTTTTAAAAAAATATCCTTACCTATACTCTGTTAAAAAACATACAAATGAGTATTTTATCAAAAAAACAAACAGAAATTTCGCCCGAAAGTGTACTAAGTATCAACCCATCTACTTTTTTAACAGGCGTTATACAAACCAAAAATTCCATCCGTATTGAAGGCAGGGTAAATGGGGTATTACTTTCAGAAAACAAAATTGTTATAACGCAAGGGGCTTATATTAATGGCGATGTCTACTGCAAAGAATTGGTTTGTAGTGGCGAAGTAGAAGGTAATATTTTATGCAAAGGCAGAATTACCTTAAAAAGTAATGCCAAAATTAATGGTAAAATTTACACCTATACTTTCGAAAACGAAGAAAATTCACATGTATTAGGTGCTATAAACCTAATAAATAGTATTAGTGAAGAATCTAGCATTTTTGCTGATTTATTTATTGACAAGTATAAAGATTTTTTTAAAAGCCCATTACTCAACAAAGAACTATCTTCAAAAATGAGTAGTTTAGTAGAAGTAAAATTAATTACAGAAAAAATAGCTACTGCCCCCGCTACATCTAAAAAAGACTAAATACATTTCGAGCTAAATACTGTTTCTGAAAAGAAACAGTATTTAGTTATACACGTACAATTGTTTAACAAATACGCTTTATTTTAGTACCATAATCTATAATTTGGTGCAGCCAATCAATCCATTAATTGCTCCTAAAGCATTAATAAGCCCTTATTGTCTTATATTCGTTATCTATGATTGAAGCGCAACAAATAGCCGAATCAGCAGCACAGCCAAAGTATAATCTCACACCCGAACAAGAGAAAAAAGAAATTTTGCGTCATTACCGTGCCTTGCTACGCAGTTTACGCCCAAAACTTAAAAAAGGCGATAGAGAACTGGTACGTACCGCTTTTGAAATGGCGGTAGAAGCCCACAAAACCATGCGCAGAAAAAGTGGGGAACCTTACATTTTGCATCCATTGGCTGTGGCCATGATTTGCGTTGAAGAAATTGGCCTTGGTGTACGTAGTACCATTTGCGCATTGCTACACGATACCGTTGAAGATACCGATATTACACTTGATGATATTACAAGAGAATTTGGTTCTGAAATAGCCAAAATTGTTGATGGCCTCACCAAAATATCAAACATAGTTGATACCAATACAAGCCAACAAGCAGAAAATTTTAAAAAGATTTTATTAACCCTTACAGACGACCCGAGGGTAATTTTAATAAAACTAGCCGACCGCTTGCACAACATGCGTACACTAGACAGCATGAAGAAAGAAAAGCAATTAAAAATTGCCTCTGAAACAGTGTGGGTGTACGCACCACTTGCACACAGAATGGGCTTGTACAGCATTAAAACCGAGCTAGAAGATTTATCGATGAAGTATTTGGAAACAGATGCTTACAAAGAAATTGCAAAAAAACTATTTGATACCAAACGAGAAAGAACTCGCTATATCAACGAGTTCATACGGCCATTAAAAGAAAAACTTGTAGCTACTGGCTTTAAGTTTGAAATTTATGGCAGACCAAAAAGCATCCATTCTATCTGGAATAAAATAAAGAAGAAAGGCGTGTCATTTGAAGAAGTGTACGACCTTTTTGCCATACGTGTAATACTAGATGCACCTACCGAAAAAGAAAAAGAACAATGCTGGAAAGTGTACTCTATGATTACAGATGAATACACCCCTAGCCCCGAACGTTTACGTGACTGGCTGAGTAACCCAAAAAGCAATGGCTACGAGGCTTTGCACACAACAGTTATGGGCCCACAGGGCAAATGGGTAGAAGTACAAATACGCACCAAGCGCATGAACGAAATTGCAGAAAAAGGTTTGGCAGCACATTACAAATACAAAGAAGGTAGCAGCGACGAAGACCGCTTTGACAAATGGTTTGGGCAAATAAGAGAAGTACTAGCACAAGAAGATACCGATAGCGTTAACTTTTTAAACGACTTTAAAACCTCGTTTTTAGCCGAAGAAATTTATGTGTACACACCCAAAGGCGAGGTAAAAATGTTGCCAAAAGGTAGTACAGCATTAGACTTTGCCTTTGCCGTTCACAGTGCTGTAGGGGCTAAATGTATTGGTGCCAAAGTGCATCACAAACTTGTGCCTATAAGCCACAAACTACGCAGTGGCGACCAAATTGAAATTATTTCTAGCAACAAACAAAAACCAAGTGAAGACTGGTTAAACATTGTTGTTACCGCCAAGGCAAAAGCCAAGATTAAAGACTGCCTGCGTGAAGAAAAACGCAAGATTGCAGAAGATGGCAAATACATTTTGCAACGCAAACTTCAAGGCATGGGCGCAGCTTATAGCCAATACAATATAGATGAGTTGATGAGCTTTTACAAACTCTCATCGCAGCTTGATTTGTTTTACAACATAGCCGTAAAAGCCAATGACCTAAAAGAACTAAAAGAGTTTCATGTACTTGGCGATAAACTAGAGCTACCTAAGCCTAAAGTGCTAGTGCAAGAAGTAACGGTAGAACCACAAAAGCATAATAGCAAAAAAGAAAGTGAACTGATTATTTTTGGTGAAAACAGCGATAAAATTATGTACTCGCTAGCCAAGTGTTGCAGCCCTATACCTGGTGATGCCGTATTTGGTTTTGTAAGTACCGGTAAAGGCTTAATTATTCATAGAACCAACTGCCCTAATGCCACACAATTAATGGCCAATTACGGCCATAGAGTGGTAAAAACCAAGTGGGCTAAAAACAAAGAAATCTCTTTCTTAACAGGCTTGCGCATTATTGGTGTAGATGATGTAGGCGTGATTCATAAAATTACCAACATTATTAGTGGCGAACTCAGCATTAATATTGCCGCCCTTACCATAGAAAGCGGCGAAGGCATTTTTGAAGGCACCGTAAAAGTATTTGTACACGATAAAGAAGAACTAGAAGAACTAGTAGCAAGGCTGAAAGAACTAAGCGGTATTCAAAGAGTAGATAGGTTTGATACTGAGGAAGGAAAATAGAATTTAGATGATTACATGAAACTAAAAGGCTGCCTAAAAATGGTTGCCTTTTTTGTAAGTACCAGTCAGCTTAAAATTGTGTGTTACTATTTTAAATGACGCTTCTTAGCTAAAATAAAAGCATCGCATTTTGTGTATTATTTGCACATTTGCAAATAATACACAAAATGTATGAATTCAATAGAAATAGACTGGAACGAAAAAGCTAAAAGATTACTCAAGTCCGAATTGGTGCGGCGTGGTATTTCTACCGAGCATTTGGTAGGGCTTTTACAAAATATTGGCGTTGAAGAAACCAAAGCAAGTGTAGACAGCAAAATAAGCCGTGGCACTTTTAGTGCAGCTTTTTTAATTCAATGTTTAAATGCAATGGGTATCAAAAATTTTAATCCCGAAATAGAAAGAGAATTGTTTTTGCAAGAACCTATTGTAGTGTACCAAACCAAAATCAACAAAAATAAAATCAAATAAACGATGCCAACAGTTAGATTTATTGATTTGTTCGCAGGTATTGGCGGTCTTAGACTTGGTTTTGAAGAAGCATTTAAAAATGCTGGCTTCAAAACAAATTGTGTAATGACTTCCGAAATAAAACCTTATGTGTCAAGTTTCACAAGGTTGTTGATGTAAATTGACTATTTTATCGTTCAAATTTA
>JASGCX010000106.1:2560-10927 GCA_030053925.1 Flavobacterium sp. | reverse complement strand
CCCATGAACCATCACCCATCACCCATCACCCATGAACCATCACCCATCACCCATCACCCATGAACCATCACCCATCACCCATCCCCAGCTTTAAACCATTCAATTTGTTGGTGATTGTAATTGTAGACCTCTTAGCGACATTTCAAATGAGGTGTAGAATTGAAATAGATTTTTTCTAACATCATTTTGTGATTTTATTCCTAAACTAACATCATCTATCAATGGTGTGATGTAGTTTTTTCTATTATCAATTATAGGCTGAAAATTCAATCCAAGTATATTTATTTCTTCCAAAATTTTGTCTTGCGCTTCATCTGTTCTTTCTGTACTTGGAATAAAATTATGCGTTTTAAAATCGTATTCTAAAAAATAGAATGGGTCATAATCATCCTTATCTGGTTTTAAATAACCACTCATTTTTTTATTGTTCTTTTTCCTATTGACATCACTATCTATCATAAAAAAATTATTCCAGTCCCAACCTTTCTTTTCTTTCAATGTAGCATCATAATGGTCTAATTGCCCTTTAAACTCAAATTGGTTGAATTTTCCGTTATCCCAGTTTAATTTATCAAAATATTTAGCATTGCATAAAAACAATTCGGTGTAAGCACAAAGCCCCTTTTGCACCCAAAGTAAATTTGCAATTACATCGTAGTAAAACCTATGGTTTGATGATGTGTAAATGGGATGTTTAGCCTTTTTATTAATCTTATCGAGCCATTTTTTGTATTCAGTAGCAAGCATTATATTTTTTTCAATTTTTTGCATTTGCTTTAGTTTATTTCAAAGTCCCAAAATAATTTGTTTGCGAGGTCTTTATATTTTTCGTAATCCTTTTTTCCTTTTTCAGTTTCTAAGGTTCCTTTTTCTTTATGAGCCTTTACTCGATTTCGAAGCATTAAAACTTCTGCAATCTTCTCTGAACGTTCCGTGCTATGGGTTTGTGTTAAGTCAAACACTTTGTTTAACATCAAATCATAAGTTAAATAAGATGGAATAATAGTGTAGTTATCAACATGCCTTTCTTTCTTTGGGTTGTAATACAACTCTTGATAAACTTTTCCTTTATTATCAAACTTTAGTTCCACAATTTCCCAAGGCTCAAAACTTGATGCAATAATTGGCGAGTGAGTGGCAAAAAAGAATTGAGAATTAATAGCCAATTTGGTGTAGTAATCAATCAATATTTTTTGAATATTGGGATATAATGAACGTTCAGGTTCGTCAAACAAAATCAAAGCATCATCAGGTTTTAAAAGATACAAAGGAACAGCACTAAAAATTACCTGTTTAGTGCCTGTGCTAAATAAATTTTGCGGAATAGTGTTGCCTTCTAAATCTTCAACATTAATAAAGCTAAAATCGGATTGTTTTTGAAACTCAAATTCACGTTGAATGCGAAGGTTAAAATGTTTTAATAATGGGTCTAAACAATCATCAGCTAATGAAACCAAAGGGTTTTTTACTTTCTTTTGCCAATTCTCTAGTTTTTTTATTTCTTTTTGAATCTTTTCAATATCAACATTTTCTTCCTGGGCTACATTGGCAATATTCTGTTTAAATACTAACAATTTTTCCCTGTACTTCTGTATTTCAGTTAAAACAATATTCCAAACATCACCTAAGTTATAATCACTAAAATCAATTACTTTCTTGTCTGCAATATTTCCTTTTTTATTTTCATTTGTATCGAATTTTAATTCGGCAGGGAAATATATAAATTGATTTTTGATTTTATTAAGATAATCTTTTTGCTTTTCTAAAGCACTTTCAAAAGTCGTTTTACTATTATTTTCAAGTTGATTCTGCCACCTATAAGTAGGTATTCCATCTTCTTCCGTTAATGTCACTCTTATTTCAACATCAATATTATTAAATCTCTTATATAACCTTACGTTTTCAAAATCTTTATAATCATACTCATTAAATAACTTTCCAATCGTATAAGTATGCCCACCAATTAACTTTAACAAAGTAGTTTTACCAGTTCCACTTTGCCCAATAAAACAAACTTTTTCTAAAGGTTCACCTGCTTTCTTATGCCCTTTGGGGTAAGTTAAATCAACTTCTAAATCTTTAAATTGATGGAAGTTTTTAATGGAAAGTTTTGTAATCTTCATTTTGTACCAATTGCATTGTATAAAAATACCTCTCGCAAAGTACAAGAGGTATTTTTAAATCAAAAAATAAAACTAATTACCAGCCACTTGCTTGCGAATAATATTTAACGCTGCACCGGCTTTAAACCATTCAATTTGTTGGTTGTTGTAAGTATGGTTGGCTAAAATTTCGTCTTTGCTACCATCTGCGTGAGTGAAAACAAGGGTTAATGGTTTGCCCGGTGTAAACGCTGTTAAACCCACAATATCAATGGTATCGTCTTCTTTAATTTTATCGTAATCGGCTTTATTGGCAAATGTTAAAGCCAGCATACCTTGCTTTTTCAAGTTGGTTTCGTGAATACGTGCAAACGATTTGGTTAGCACCGCACGAACACCTAAAAAACGTGGCTCCATTGCGGCATGTTCTCGTGAACTACCTTCACCGTAGTTTTCATCGCCTACTACAATACTACCAATACCAGCGGCTTTGTAAGCTCGTTGTGTGGCAGGTACAGGCCCATACTGGCCAGTTAGTTGGTTTTTTACATTGTCAGTTTTCTCGTTAAAGAAATTCACCGCACCAATTAGCATATTGTTAGAAATATTATCTAAATGACCACGAAATTTTAACCAAGGACCAGCCATAGAAATATGGTCGGTAGTACATTTGCCTTTAGCTTTAATTAGCAATTTCAAGCCTTTTAAGTCTGTGCCTTCCCACTCGGTAAATGGTGCTAATAATTGTAAGCGTTTGCTTGCAGGGTCTACCGCAACCGCTACACTGCTACCATCTTCGGCAGGTGCTTGATAGCCAGGATCATCTACAGCAAAGCCTCTTGGTGGCAATTCCATGCCTGTTGGTTCATCTAGTTTAACAGGTTCTCCTTTTTCATTGGTTAAAAAATCGGTGATAGGGTTAAACGTTAAATCACCGGCAATGGCTAAAGCCGTTACTAACTCGGGGCTTCCTACAAATGCCAATGTGTTAGGATTACCATCGGCTCGTTTAGCAAAGTTTCTATTAAAGCTATGAACAATGGTATTGCGTTCTTGTTTTTCGGCGCCAACTCTTGCCCACATGCCTATACAAGGGCCACAAGCATTGGCAAAAACGGTAGCTCCCATTTTATCAAAAATTTCTAAAAATCCATCACGCTCAATGGTATAACGCACTTGTTCGCTACCTGGTGTAATGGTATATTCTGCTTTTGCTTTTAAGCCCTTTTCATTTACTTGTTTTGCCAAAGAAACAGCACGAGAAATATCTTCATAGCTACTGTTGGTGCAACTTCCAATTAAACCCACTTCAATTTTTGTGGGCCAATTATTTGCAGCAGCAGCTTCTTTCATTTTAGAAATAGGCGTTGCTAAATCTGGCGTAAAAGGCCCATTCAAATGCGGCTCTAATTCACTTAAATTAATTTCAATAACCTCATCAAAATATTGAGAAGGATTTTGGTAACACTCGGCATCGCCGTTTAAATAATCTTTAATGGCATTAGCCATTGCAGCAATTTCTGCACGGCCAGTGGCAGCAAGATACCTGCTCATACTTTCATCGTAGCCAAAGGTTGAAGTAGTAGCACCAATTTCGGCACCCATATTACAAATAGTGCCTTTACCGGTACAACTCATGCTAGTTGCACCTTCACCAAAATATTCAACAATAGCACCTGTACCACCTTTAACCGTTAAAATACCAGCTACTTTTAAAATTACATCTTTGGGGGCGGTCCAGCCGCTTAGTTTACCAAGCAACTTTACACCTATTAGCTTTGGCCATTTTAGTTCCCATGGTAAGCCTGCCATTACATCACAAGCATCTGCGCCGCCTACACCAATGGCAATCATACCAAGCCCGCCAGCGTTTACGGTATGGCTATCGGTACCAATCATCATACCGCCAGGAAAAGCATAATTTTCAAGTACTACTTGGTGAATAATACCTGCGCCAGGTTTCCAAAAACCTAACCCATATTTATTACTTACCGATGCTAAAAAATCATACACTTCCTTGCTTTCTGTATTTGCTACTACAAGGTCGTGTTTGGCGTCATCTTTTGCCATAATTAAATGATCGCAATGCACCGTGCTTGGTACTGCTACTTTAGGGCAACCGGCTTGCATAAATTGCAACAAAGCCATTTGTGCGGTAGCATCTTGCATGGCCACTCTATCGGGCACAAAGTCAACATAGCTTTTACCACCTCTAAAGTTTTCTAACTTAGTATCGCTGTGTAAATGTGCATACAAAATTTTTTCCGATAAGGTTAAAGGGCGGCCTAACGCTGCCCTAGCGGCATCAACTTTTGCAGGCATTTCTGCGTACACTTTCTTTATCATATCAATGTCGAAAGCGGTATTTTTTATTTCCATATTGTAAAGATTAAACTTTTATTAAAGAAGCTAAAGTTAGTGATTGTAGCTGATTATGGCTAATTTAGAATATTCTATAACCCATAAAAAAATAGCCCTATTCTGTTTTACCAGAATGGGGCTATAAAGCAATGTACCTGATGCTATTACTTTACCAAATTAATATGAGAGGGCGCAAATTTTGTTAAGTTGATGCCATCTACTGCTTTTACGTATTCTTCAATAGTAGGTGTTCTTCCAAGAATTGTAGACAATACCACTACTGGTGTAGAAGACAATAACGATTCGCCTTTTTTACCTTCAGCATCTTCAACCACTCGGCCCTGAAACAATCGTGTAGAAGTTGCCATTACCGTATCGCCTTTGGCAGCTTTTTCTTGGTTACCCATACATAGGTTACAACCAGGACGCTCTAAGTACAACATTTTTTCGTAGCTAGTACGTGCTGCTGCTTTGGGCGCATTATCGTCAAATTCAAAACCCGAGTATTTTCGCAATACTTCCCAATCGCCTTCGGCTTTTAACTCATCTACAATATTGTACGTTGGCGGTGCTACAACCAATGGCGCTTTAAATTCTACTTTACCATTTTGCGCTTCTATGTTTTTAAGCATCTGTGCCAAAATTTTCATATCGCCTTTGTGCACCATGCAAGAACCAACAAAACCTAAATCTACTTTTTTTTCGCCGCCATAGTACGATAATGGTCTGATGGTATCGTGGGTATATCTTTTTGAAACATCTGCATTGTTTACATCGGGGTCGGCAATCATTGGTTCTGCAATAATGTCTAAATCAACAACAACCGCTGCATAATATTTCGCATTTGCATCTGGTTTTAATGCTGGTTTTTCGCCCGACCTAATTTCTGCTATTCTTTTATTGGCTTTATCAATTAATCCTTGCAGCACTTGGGTTTTGTTATCCATGCCTTTATCAATCATAATTTGAATTCTGCTTTTTGCAATTTCCAACGACTCTATTAAAGTAGCATCTTCTGAAATACAGATTGATGCTTTTGCTTTCATCTCGGCAGACCAGTCTGTAAATGTAAAAGCTTGGTCGGCAGTTAATGTACCAATATGTACTTCAATTATTCTACCTTGAAACACGTTTTCGCCCCCAAATTGTTGCAACATTTGCGCTTGTGTAGCGTGCACCACATCCCTAAAATCCATGTATGCTTTCATGCTTCCTTTAAAAGTAACTTTTACAGAATCTGGAATTGGCATCGATGCTTCACCAGTAGCCAATGCCAACGCAACTGTACCAGAATCTGCACCAAAAGCTACACCTTTAGACATACGTGTGTGTGAGTCGCCACCAATAATAATTGCCCAATCGTCTACCGTAATATCATTTAATACTTTATGAATAACATCAGTCATTGAGTGATACACACCCTTGGGGTCACGGGCCGTAATTAAACCAAACTCGTTCATAAATTTCATCAACTTTGGAATATTCGCTTGTGCTTTTTTATCCCAAACAGATGCCGTGTGGCAGCCAGATTGGTAAGCACCGTCAACCGTTGTAGAAATGGTGGTGGCAGCCATCGACTCCAGTTCTTGTGCAGTCATTAAACCAGTGGTATCTTGAGAACCAACTATATTTACCAATACACGCACATCAGAACCAGCATGTAACACTTTACCTGGTGTAGAACCTACTGCGTTTCTGTTAAATATTTTTTCAACCGCAGTTAAGCCTTCACCATCGTTAGAAACCTCTTTTGAAGGTGCAAACACTGGTGCAATAGCTATGTCTAATACTTTAGAGGCGAAGGTTTGAATTTTTTTACCAAATACAATGGCATAAGAACCTCCCGCTTTAATAAATTCCATTTTTTGGGGTGTGAATGATTTAGAAATATCAATCAACGCTTTATCGCCGTGGTATAATGTTTTTGTTTTTGTATTGATGGTTAATACTGTACCTGTTGCTACAGAATACACCTGTTCAAGTATCGGTTCGTTGTTGTTGTCTCGCACCACTTTACCATCGGCATCTAGTTTTTTAACCCAGTTTTTAAGGTCTATTCCAATACCTCCCGTAACATCTACGGTTGTTAAAAAAATGGGAGAAATACCATTTGTACCACCTACTATGGGTGCAAAGTTTACAAAAGGTACATAAGGGCTAGCTTGTTTACCCGTCCAAAGTGCCACATTGTTTACGCCCGACATTCTTGACGAACCAACACCCATCGTCCCTTTTTCGGCTATCAACATAATAGATGCATCGGGGTGCTGTGCTTTCAAAGCTTCAATTTCGGCTTGGGCAGCAGCCGAAATCATACATTTACCGTGCAATTCGCGGTCCGAACGTGAGTGTGCTTGATTACCTGGCGACAATAAATCGGTAGAAATATCTCCTTCACCTGCTATAAATGTTACTACTTTAATGTTGTTAGGTACATCGGGCAATTTGGTAAAAAACTCAGCTTTAGCATAACTTTCAAGTATGTCTTTAGCAGTAACATTACCACTTTCAAATGCATCTTTTAAGCGTTTCAAATCGGCATCGTACAAGTACACTTGCGTTTTTAATACATCACCAGCTTGTTTGGCAATAGCGGCATCATTGCCCAAGGCCAAGTCTAGCAATACTTCAATTGAAGGACCACCTTTCATGTGCCGCAACAATTCAAAAGCAAAATCGGGGGTAATTTCTTTTACCTCTAACCTACCAACAATAAGCTCTTTTAAAAACTTAGCTTTTACACCAGCCGCAGGGGTAGTTCCTGGCAAGGTATTGTAAATGAAAAACTGAAGCGAATCTGCACGATACTCGTTGCCCAAATCTTTAATTTGTTCAATAATGTCAGTTATCAAATCGGCACTATCAATTGGCTTAGGATGAAGCCCTTGCAATTTTCTTTCTTCAATTTCGTTGATATAATCCTTATAATTCATAATGAAACTTTTTTCTGATTAAACAAACAGCAGTTATAAAATTAATGTACCACCCAATATTATCCATTAAATAGCTATTCAAATTTTTTGGTGGCGAATTTAAGGTAAAACAAAACCCGATTAAAATGTGTTTGTGGTTTTATAAAGTAAATTTTATAAATTGCGGTGCATTTACCGCCCCCATCAATACAAAAACATACCGCTATGGATAAAATTAGAGCTTTTTTTGAGGTTAACGCCTTTGGGGTTTGCACTGCTTTGGGCGAAAAACTAGGCATTGCCACCACTCGTATTCGCATGTGGTTTATCTACATTTCTTTTATTACCATTGGTTCTCCTATTATTGTGTACATGATTTTAGCTTTTTGGCTAAACATTAAGCACTATATTACTGCCGCTCGCCGAAATCCTTTGAGAGATTTGTAGGCTAGTGAAGGTTTAATAATTACTACACAAAATACTTGTAACATAAAATTAACGGCACAATATAGCAGTGTGCAAATACCTAGCTATTTGATAAAAAATACCAGGATGCTACTGCCCTTACGCCGCCCTTCTTTGTCATGCTGAGGAACAGCCCGCCCTACTTTGTCATGCTGACGAAGAGCCTGCCCCGATTTCGGGGAAGCATCTGCCCGCAGCCAAGCAGCCCCTTATTTTGCATGACAAGGCATCCCTCCGTTGCTTCTCTGCCCTGTGTTTCTTTCCTTTCAAGGTTTTGCAAAACCTCCAAGGATTAGCTTTAGGCTAGCATCCTAAAAATCCCAATAATCCTAAAAATCCTAGTTCAGACAAAAAGGGGAAAGCCGAAAAGCGGGCAGATGCTTCCATCCTCAGCATGACAATCAACCCTATCAGCGTTATCTGCGGGCCATATTCCTTTTCTGCGTTTTCAGCATGACAATCAACCCCATCTGCGTTATCTGCGGGCCATATTCCTTTTCTGCGTTTTCAGCATGACAATCAACCCC
>JASGCX010000106.1:0-2460 GCA_030053925.1 Flavobacterium sp. | reverse complement strand
ATCTGCGTTATCTGCGGGCCATAAAATGCGTTATCTGCGGGCAATATTCCCTTTCTGCAAACACCCAACTTTTTTTTTACACTATGCCAAAAAGTTCTTTTCTTCGCAGAAATTTTATAAAAAATTTTATTAACCAAAATCATTACAACATGAACACGTTTACAAAATGGCTACTAATTGCTAGCCTAACACTGTTTTTTGGCCTTACGGTAAAGGCACAATCTTGGGCAACCATTGGCGGTACAAAAGAATTCGCTCCCCCGTCTGAATCTGCAATTTCTACTAATTCAATGGTAAGAGATGCTAGTGGTAATTTGTATGTGGCCTATAGAGATGGTGGCCAGGGCGATAAATTAACCGTGAAAAAATGGACGGCTAGTACTAATACTTGGTCAGTGCTAGGCACTGCTGGTATTTCGGTAGGTGCGGCTCAATACATATCGATGGGGATAGATGCTAGTGCTCATTTGTATGTGGCCTATAGAGATGAAGGCATCCCTGCAGGCGCAGGCCTCGTTGGCAGTAGATTAGCCGTTAAAAAATGGGATGGTACTGCTTGGTCAAATCCAGGCGGTGCTGCTAGTATTTCCACTGGTGGATCTTATTACTCATCAACTGTTATAGATGCTAGTGGCAATGTGTATGTGGCGTATCAAGATGGTTATAAGCTAAGCGTTCAAAAATGGAATGGTACTACTTGGTCTTATGTAGGCGGTGTGGCTGGTATTTCTACATTTCAGGCTCAATACATTTCTACGGCGATAGATGCTAGTGGTAATGTATATGTGGCGTACACAGATCAAGGTGGCTCCGACGAATATAAATTATCCGTGCAAAAATGGAATGGTACTGCTTGGTCTTACGTAGGCGGTACTGCTGGTATTTCTACAGGTTGGGGTTTTTACAGTTCGATAGCGATAGATGCGGGTGCTAATGTGTATGTGGGGTATTGGGATGGTGATAAGGCAGGTAAATTAACCGTGCAAAAATACAATGGTACTGCTTGGTCAGTGGTAGGCGGTACTACTGGCATTTCGGTAGATGAAATTAATTACACTTCAACGGTGATAGATGCTAGTGGTAATGTGTATGTGGCGTATCAAGATAAAGGTGTCGGCTATAAAACAATTGTGCAAAAATGGGATACCACTGCTCATACTTGGACCCATGTAGGCGGTACTGCTGGTATTACGGCAGGTAGGGCGGCTTTCAATTCTATGGTGATAGATGCAAGTGCTAATTTGTATGTGGCGTATCAAGATGGTAGCATCGACAATAAATTAACCGTGCAAAAATATACTGCTAGTGGTGGTGGTAGTTGGGGCAAAGTGGGCAGTGCTGGTATTGCGGCAGGTGGCACTACTTACAATTCAACGGTAAAAGATGCTAGTGGCAATTTGTATGTGGCGTACACCGATGCTGCAAACGGCGATAAATTAGCCGTGAAAAAATGGACGGCAAGTAGCAACACTTGGTCAGAAGTGGGCAGTGGTATTTCGGCAGGTGCGGCTACTTACAATTCTATAGTGGTAGATGCAAGTGGTAATTTGTACGTGGCCTACACCGATGATGCCAACAGCAAAAAATTAACCGTTAAAAAATGGACGGCAAGTAGCAACACTTGGGCTTCTGTGGGCAGTACTGCTTTTACCTCAACTGAAGCGGCTTACATTTCTATGGTGATAGATGCTTATGGTAATAATTTGTATGTGGCGTATAAAGAAAGTGTGAATAGCAAATTAGTTATTCAAAAATGGGATGGCACTACTTGGGTTCCTGTGGGTGCTGCTGCTGGCATTTCGAATTCACTTGTTTTTCACATTTCTATGGTGATAGATGCTAGTAGTAATTTGTATGTGGCGTATCAAGATTTAACCGCCAGCCTCGCACCTAGATTATTCGTTCAAAAATACGATTCGCTTGCTGGTTCTTGGGGCTATGTGGCCACCACTGTTGCTACGGGTATTTCGGCAGGTGGGGCTTTATACAATTCTATGGTGCGAGATGCTAGTGGTAATTTGTATGTGGCTTATAAAGATGAAAACAAGAGTGGTAAGCTAACTGTGCAAAAATATAATGGCACTAGTTGGTCGGTGCTAGGCAGTACCGGTATTTCGGCAGGTACGGCTACTTACAATTCTATAGGTATAGATGGTACTGGTAATGTATATGTGGCATACAGCGATGGTAGCAAGTCTGATAAATTAACTGTGCAAAAATGGGATGGTACTTCTTGGTCAGTGGTAGGCGGTACTACTGGTATTTCGGCAGGTGGCACAACTTACAATTCTATGGTAGTAGATGCTAGTGGTATATTGTATGTGGTATATTCTTCAACACAGTTATTTGCGCAAGCTTACGGTTCAGTAGTATTGCCAGTAACTATAGCCGATATTACAGCGCAATTGCAAGCCAACAAAACAGTAGCAGTAAACTGGACAAGTGCCACAGAACTAAACC
>JASGCX010000134.1 GCA_030053925.1 Flavobacterium sp. | reverse complement strand
CTATCCTTCAATTTAGGTGAAGGCAACCAACAAGTTGCTTGCTTACCAAACCACCAGTACCTGTTTTTGCCCAGCCTTGGTTCGTGTCCTCACGAACAATTTGTATGCTGTATTTGTATGCAATTTAAATTATTATCACTCAGCCGTGGTTCGTGAGTACACAAACCACGGCGTGGACCTGCGCCAGTGGTTAATTGCCTATTCTAAATGGTTCGTGAAGACACGAACCAAGGCTGGGGTAATACCGCTTAATAATGGCTTTAGTAAACATAATTGTTGGGTTTATTGATTAATAAAAAAGAGGAACGCTTATAGAAAATGGTATTTGCAAACAAGAAAATAGCCCCTGCAACTTGCAGCAAGCATTTTACAAACTGAAAAATAGGCGCTGCAACTTGCAGGAAGCATTTACACCACCTAAAAATGGCCGCTGCAATATGCAGCGAGCATTTTTTACACCTAAAAACACGTGCTGCAACTTGCAGGAAGCATTTTTTAATACAGAAGATGTGATTATTTGAATAATTGACCATTATACAGCTTGTAATAGACGTTTACTTATACCGATAAACAAATATAAGCAGTGGTATTATAAAACACACAAAAGGCTACTATTTTTTTAAGGCTTCTTTTCAGCGTAAATCAGCAGCATCTGCGAGCCAAATAATTCAATTGAGTAGCAAGTAAGGGATTATTTTACTTACTGTACTCTCACACCCAGCCTTGGTTCGTGTCTGTGGTTTAAATGGTTCGTGAGGACACAAACCACGGCGAGTGAGGCACACACGCATTGCCTTGCTACAGACCTTCGCCGGTGGTTAATTACCTATTCTAAATGGTTCGTGAGGATGCGAAGCAAGGCTGGGGAAAATGATTTCTTCTAATGCCACTGATGCACGAATACAATTTTGGTGTTCTTCTGTAAATCCATTTGTTCCAAAGAGGACTAAAATTTCGTAGTTGGATCTAACTGCATTTCTAAAATAGGTAAACATTTTTTCCAAAAACATTGCCCTGTCATTGCTTTGCTGTACTGGTTTTATGGTTTGGGTTGTTGGGTTGATTATCTGCTCGGCTGTTTTGATGGCTTCGTGTTTAGTGCATTTCTCGTAATACATTTTAAAACAGTACCAATTGTTACATTTATTTTACACTTAATTTTTACATATTGACTATTTCGGCTTATTTTGTAACTTTACAGTATCAAAATTCAAGGTTATGGATATTGCAGAACAGATAAAGAAGTCTTAGAAAGGAAAAGGGCTTATCTCAACAAAATATAGCTGACAAACTTTTTGTGAATGGGTGCAGTACAACTGCATAGAAACTGGCAAAAGCGACCCCTACAATGAATATTTTACAACGCATTGCTAATGTGCTTGACATTAACGTGGTTGAGTTTTTGAGGCAAAAAATAATGATACAGCAATTAACACAGTAAATGAACCACTTTTACAAAAAGTAAAATTGTTAGATGAATTGGCTAAAGCACAGTAAAACTATATATGCAATATAATAGATGCTGCCATAGCAAACAAACGAATGAAACAAGCATTAAGTAACGCCATGAGCCTTTAAAAAAATTAATACAATGGAAGTAAAAACAATAGTTCAAGAAATTAAACGCTTACCACTTACTAAACGGTTTTGGGTAATGGAACAAACTTTAAAATCTATTAAAAATGAAGAATTGAGCCATCAAGTAGATACTGATTTTGATGGTGAAAAAGATAAATCTTTTTCGGCTCTTTCGGTTAGTGAAAAATCTTTAGCCAAAGACTGGCTTTCTACTGAAGATAGTCGTTGGGATAAAATTTTATAGGCTATGTACAAACAAGCTGATATTGTAGTAGTAAAGTTTCCCTTTACCGATGGCTCTGAATTTAAAAAACGACCTGCCTTAATTGTTTCTAGTGAAGCTATAAATAAAACTGGTGATTATTTAATTGTACAAATAACCTCTAAACTCAATAACGATAACCTTTCTATTGCTATTAAAGATACAGATTGTTTGCAACCATTACCGCTTACAAGCTACATAAGAACCCACAAAATATTTACAGTTCACAAAAGTTTGATACTCTCTAAAATTACAGAAGTTAAACCTGTTTTTCTAAAATCGGTTACTGATAAAATTTGTAACTTAATAAAATTGAGTAGGCAGTAAGGGATTATTTCCATTACTTTACGCTCTCACCACCGTACATGCCTTTTGGCATAGGGCGGTTTGTTAAAATAATGGGTACTGTTTTCCACAGGGGTACTTTCTTACTGTTTCACCAATAGACTAAACTACTGCATGTTAGCAGTTATCTCGGGGTAAACCCATACGCTTTCTATTTATGTAGCCGCTTCATTTACGTTTATGTGTTTTGTGCAGTATAGGGCTTTTGTTTCTTTGGCAACATCACCCACACATACCCGCCTTGTATGAAGTTTCTGTTAGTAGGCTCAAATATTTGCCGCCAGCTTCTTTCAAATTCGCAGTTGCCCACAACACCCTTGCTATTGGCTAACGATAAGTACTGCAACGCTCGTTGGGCACTTGCACCCTATAGCGTAATGAACATGCCTGACACACCATGAGAAGCCAATCTGTAAAAGGATTGGCTTTTATGTTTGGTTGAAACAATTTTTTT
>JASGCX010000105.1 GCA_030053925.1 Flavobacterium sp. | reverse complement strand
GTCCATAGTCAATAGTCCATAGTCAATAGTCCATAGTCAATAGTCCATAGTCAATGGTCAATAGTCAATGGTCAATAGTCAATAGTCAATAGTCAATAGTCCATAGTCAATAGTCCATAGTCCATAGTCAATAGTCCATAGTCCATAGTCCATAGTCAATAGTCCATAGTCCATAGTCCATAGTCGACCATCGACCATCGACCATCGACCATCGTCCATCGACCGTCGTCCGTTGACCATCGTCCGTCGACCATCGTCCGTCGACCATCGACCATCGACCATCGTCCGTCGACCATCGACCATCGACCGTCGACCATCGACCATCGACCATCGACCGTAGTCTGTCGTCCGTAGACTTCTAAATTACATATTCGCCTTTAAGAAAGCAATGGTTTTAGTATGTGCGTCTTCGGTTGCGGCTTTGTTGTACGCAGGATTACTTGGGTTAGCAAAACCATGCGCTGCATCGTAACGATTAATGGTTATGTTTTTACCTAGTGATTTCATGGTAGCCTCAAATTCATTTACCAAAGTAGGCGAAATGCCTCTATCTTGATTAGCGAAAAAACCAATGATATCGCAATTGATAGTTTTTAAACGGTCAACATTGGTTTCTGGGCGACCATAATACATCACACAACCTGCTGCTTGCTTGCCCGCTAACAATGTGGTTTGAAGACTCCAACCGCCACCAAAACACCAACCAACTGTATAAATCTTAGCATCGGTACCTGCATAAGCTAAACCGCCTTTTACAATGGCTTCTAAACGCTGGGCCTTTGCGTTGCGCATGTAATGCATAGCACTGTCTGGCAGGCTTGCTACTTTACCATCGTACATGTCTAAAGCTAAAATATTTACATTGTCCAATTCTTGGGCAAAAGTTTCGGCTTCTTTTTTAATGTTGTCGTTTAAGCCCCACCATTCTTGAATTACGAATAGCCATTTGTTGCTTTTCTTTTTGCTTTTAATAAAATAGCCTTTTGCATCGCCACCTTCTGCTTTAAAACTTACCATTGCGCCTGTAGAATTTTCTAGCTTGTAATAAGCAGGTGCCGTATGTAGAGCCGCAAAACCAGGTTTAGCAGCATCTAACTGAATTTGATCTTTGGTTTGATGGTAGCAAGCAATATAACCTTCACGAGATAAAAACGCTGGCTCAGATGGTTTAAAGGTGTAGCTAAGTAGGGCAGCCGTTGCAAAAGCTGCTACAACTAGTGTTAATAATTTTTTCATGTGTTTATTTACGTTTAATGTTTCAACGTTAAAGTAACAGTATCTTGTTTAGCTTATTCGCTTTTGGTAGTACAATTTTTTTTAAACACTTTTTTCTTTTAGTTTTGCACGACTTCAATAGTGAGTCTGCGCTCAATAATCATTCTATTTTAAGGTTGAATTTTGCCTCAAAGACAGAAAGTCACAAGGTTGCACTAAATATTTTTTTGTGTAGCTTTTTGTGATAGTGTTTTGGTGGAAAATAGCTGAATAAAGAACAAAGCGTACATGCCCATAGCTATCGGTAGTGCGGCGCAACAATGCTACATAGTAGTACTAGCACCGGTAAGCAAAAAAAAGTAAATAAGTACACAATAGAAGATATATGGCAAAGTACATTTTTGTTACAGGTGGTGTAACTAGCAGTTTGGGTAAAGGTATTATTGCAGCAAGTTTGGCAAAACTGCTACAAGCAAGAGGTTTAAGCGTAACGATTCAAAAGTTAGATCCTTATATTAATGTGGATCCAGGTACTTTAAACCCTTACGAGCATGGTGAGTGTTATGTAACAGAAGATGGTGCAGAAACAGACTTGGATTTGGGCCACTATGAACGTTTTTTAAATAGCTATACATCGCAAGCAAACAACGTAACTACTGGTAAAATATACCAAACGGTTATTAATAAAGAGCGTGCTGGTGACTTTTTGGGTAAAACGGTACAGGTAATTCCACATATTACCGATGAAATTAAACATAGAATGTTGTTGCTAGGCAAAGGTGGCAAATTTGATATTGTAATTACAGAAATTGGTGGTACGGTTGGTGATATTGAAAGTTTACCATTTGTAGAAGCGGTTCGTCAGTTGCAATGGGAACTTCCTGAAGATAGAGTGATGGTAATTCACCTAACGCTTGTGCCTTACTTAAAAGCAGCTAAAGAGTTAAAAACCAAGCCTACACAGCATAGCGTAAAATTATTAAGTGAAAATGGTGTACATCCAGATGTATTGGTATGTAGAACAGAAGAACCACTTGGTAACGATATAAGAAGAAAAATTGCCTTGTTCTGTAACGTAAAACAAGAGGCGGTAATAGAAGCAATGGACGCAAGTACCATTTACGAAGTGCCAATGCTAATGTTGCGTGAAAAACTTGATTTGATTTGCTTAAAAAAACTAAACATTACCGAATACAGCGAACCTAAGTTAGATAAATGGAAAGCGTACTTAGATAAATTGAAATATCCAAAAAGCAAAGTAACCATTGGCTTAATAGGTAAATATATAGAACTGCAAGATGCTTATAAATCTATTTTAGAAAGCTTTATTCATGCAGGTGCTATGAATGAAGTAAAAGTACAAGTAATAAATGTGCATAGCGAATTTATTACAAAAGATAATGTACAAGAAAAACTAGAAGGTTTAGATGGCTTGCTAGTAGCGCCAGGTTTTGGTAATAGAGGTATTGATGGTAAAATTATTGCGGTGCAATATGCCCGTGAACAAGGCTTACCATTTTTTGGTATTTGCTTAGGTATGCAAATGGCAGTGATTGAGTATGGTAGAAATATTTTAGGCCTTAAAGATGCACACTCAACCGAGATGGATGCCAATACTGCCAACCCTGTAATAAACATGATGGAAGAGCAGAAAAAAATTAAGATGATGGGCGGTACCATGCGTTTAGGTGCTTACCCTTGTGAGATTACCCAAGGTTCGTTGGCACATAAAATTTATGAGGCAACTACCATTAGTGAGCGACACCGTCATCGTTACGAGTTTAACAACGATTACCTAGAGCAATATACAGCAAAAGGTATGGTAATGAGCGGTGTAAACCCCGATACAGGCTTGGTAGAAATTATTGAATTGCCAAATCACCCATTCTTTATAGGTGTACAATACCACCCCGAATTGAAGAGTACGGTAGAAGCACCAGCACCATTGTTTGTTAATTTTATTGGCGCAGCCAAAGACTACAACGATAAAAAAGATAGCCTTAAATCATCTGCGGCATTGCAAGATTCGCTGATTTAGGAGAATAAAATGCGATTTTATTATATGAAACTACAAGCCTTTTTTGCATTATTTTCACTTGGCTTCTTAAGTTGTAACTCAGCTCAAGTAGACAGTAAAAAATCTGCTACGGACAGTTTAACTTATCCTGCTGAAACTCAAAAAACAGTAGCAATAACATCTGACCTAAAAGATAAAATATTAGGTATTTGGGGTAATGATTATTCTGAAAACGCAGTTTTTGAAATACGAAAGGATTCTATTTATTATGTTGACCAGTTTGAAACGTACAAATACATTCTTAAAGATAGTATTATAACAATATTTTATCGTGACTATACAGATTCAAGCATGTTATCATTTAAAAAAGATACGCTTGTAATGGAATCGAATGGTGAAAAAAGTAAATTCTGGAAATTTACTAAATAACAATAAAGGTGAAACTTCGTTTCGCCTTTACTGTTTTATGGGGGTTACTATATTTTAATAATTATAGTGAACCATCCACTCATCTTGACGAGTAGCATGTTTTAAGGTTAAAACCATTCACTCATCTTGTTGAGTAGCAAGTTTTAAAGTTAAAACCATCCACTCATCTTGTTGAGTAGCATGTTTTAAGGTTAAAACCATCCACTCATCTTGTTGAGTAGCATGTTTTAAGGTTAAAACCATTCACTCATCTTGACGAGTAGCATGTTTTAAGGTTAAAACCATCCACTCATCTTGTTGAGTAGCATGTTTTAAGGTTAAAACCATTCACTCATCTTGTTGAGTAGCATGTTTTAAGGTTAAAACCATTAACTCATCTTGTTGAGTAGCATGTTTTAAGGTTAAAACCATTCACTCATCTTGACGAGTTGCAAATAATAATTATGTAAACATTGTTTCAGAGAAAGAAATATCTGCCTCAATCCTTCCCAATCAGTGTCATCAGCGTTCCTATCATCCTACACTAAATCATTCCAAATGCGCCAGTTTTCTTCTGCTTGTAATACTAGCATATCGTAACCATTTTTTACAGTAGCACCTTGTGCTTTGCCTAGTTGTAAAAACTTCGTTTCGGCAGGGTTGTACACTAGGTCAAACAGATAATGTTGTGGCGTTAATAAGTGGTAAGGTAGTTTAGGTGCTTCATCTACATTTGGGTAAGTACCTACCGGCGATGCATTAATGATGATGGTATATTCTTGCAGTAAAGCAGCATCTACCTCTTCGTACACCAAATAATTGCGTTCATCTTTTTTGCTACGAGATACTATTTTGTAATTAATACCTCGTTTATTTAAAATAAATTCTACCGCAGCCGAAGCACCACCAGCGCCCAATACCAAGGCCTTGGTATGATGCGGTTGTAACAGTGGGGCAAATGATAGTTGAAAGCCCAGTACATCGGTATTGTGGCCAAATAATTTGCCATTATTAATACGCACACAATTACAAGCACCCATCACTTTTACAGCGGTACTGCTATCGTTTAAAAAATTTAAAACAGCTTTTTTGTGTGGTATGGTTATAGCAAATCCTTCAAGGTTAGGATGGCTAGTTAATATGCTTTTTAAATCATCAATTTGCTCAAAAGAAAATGCTTTGAAACTTGCATCGGTAATACCTTCACGAGCAAATTTTTCGTTAAAATATTTCTCAGAAAAAGAGTGTGTAAGTGGAAAACCAATAAGGGCAAATAAGCGCATGGGTGATGGGTGATGGGTGATGGTTCATGGGTGATGGGTGATGGTTCATGGGTGATGGTTCATAGGTGATGGTTCATGGGTGATGGTTCATGGGTGATGGTGGATGGTTGATGGTTCATGGGTCATGGGTGATAGGTGATGGTTCATGGGTGATGGGTCATGGGTGATGGGTGATGGTTCATGGGTGATGGTTCATGCCTCATCACCTATTTATTAAGATATAAATGAAACGTATCGCCTCTTAAACCAATACGCATTGCTTCTAAAGGAATCACCTCGTTTGGAGCAATATTGCCAAGGTTTACGTTATGGTCTATTAATTCTAAGAAGTATAATTGTTGTGCTTTTTGTGGTGCTTCCCAAATAATTTTTTCAGCAGGTATTTGGGTTAAAATTTCTTGTACCAAACCTTCTCGTACCTCGCCACTACCACGGTAAATACCTACGTTACCAGCTTCTCTAGCTTCGGCAATTACATAGCTAGCACCAGCTTCAAGTTCGGCACGCATCAGTTCTATCCATTTGTATGGTGCCATTATATGCGTTGCATCTTTACTGCCAACCTCGCTTAATACTGTAAAATGTTTGGTCAATTTTTCAATATAACCACATTTTTCGGCGTGCGGTATCGATATGGAGCCATCGCTTACTTCTACGTGTGTAATGTTGTAATCTTTACACACAGCTATATAATCGTCTATCTGATTTCTTACTAAAAAAGCTTCAAACAACGTACCGCCAAAGTAAATAGGCACATTATAAGTTTGATAAGCTTCTATTTTTTCACGCAACTTGGGCGTTACGAAAGATGTACCGAAACCCAATTTCACAATATCTGTATGCGGCCCACAACCCTCCATAAAATTATGTACTTCGCTTAAACTAAGCCCTTTATCCATCACCATGGTAAGGCCATTAACACGTGGTTGACTTGTACGTACTGGAATTTGTGATAAATTGAAATTCATGTGTTTTATTTTTTAGTTACCTGCCATAAGGCTTTTGTTATAAATAACATTTGCCTGTACATGACACTTTTCGAATTAGGGGTTTTAATTAGTGGGCGCAAAAATAAGGATAACTAACTTTTTAAAAGCCTTTAATAGCGGCTGCGTAGTTTTTACATTGTTAAAGGTGGGGTATTTTATGATGTTATCAGTTCCTATAGCTATGGCTATGATGTACGTTCTTATTGTTGTGCAGCTTAAACTAAGCGAATGGTTTACTGCCACGAATGCACAAATAGGCACGAATATTATTTTATTTGCACGTTGGTTGCCGTACTTAAAAAGCAGACTACTATTGTGCCAAGCTAGTAGATTAATTAGGTGTTTGATGCTTAATAATTTAAGTTTTTCTTCCACTAACAGGCATTTGTTATTGTTAGTTGTTGCACTTTAAACTTTGCCTCTACATTTGCGTAATAATATTTTCCTGATTACGCAATGATATATTGGCACAGCGTAGCGTAAAAGCATGATTGTTGTCCAAACAAAACACCTAAATACAACTGAATGAAGCTTTTATTTAGCTACCTTAAACCGTATAGATTACTAATAGTAATTGCGATGACGCTATCTACTATTAATACAATTTTTTCTTTACTAGACCCTTTCATTTTTGGTAAAATAATAGACTTTGTAATTGCTTCGGGCATTTATAGTAAAACCACTAAGCGTTTAATAACTGCTTTAATTAATGATCATCAATTTGTTACACAAATTGGCATGTTAATGTTGGCTTCTATAGGCGTAGCAATGGTATCTCGTGTTGCTAAATCTTTTCAAGATTATGTGGTAAATACCGTGATACAAAAATTTGGTGCTAAAGTATTTACCGATGGTTTACAACATTCTATGCGTTTGCCATACCAAGATTTTGCCGATCAGCGAAGTGGCGAAACACTTAGCATTTTACAAAAAGTAAGGCAAGATTGCTCTCAATTGATAGGGTATTTTATTAACGTATTATTCCCCATTATCGTTGGTATTGTATTCCTAGTGTCAGTTACTATAGCCATCCATTGGAGTTTAATTATTGTGTACTTTATTGGTATTGTTATATTGGCTTTTTTAGTAGGTATTTTGAGCAAAAAAATTAAAACTATTCAAAAAAATATTGTAAAAGAAACAGCAGCCCTTGCAGGTAGCACTACCGAAAGTTTGCGCAATATTGAGCTAATTAAAAGCTTGGGTTTAACGCAGCAAGAAGTAAAGCGCCTGAATGCGAATACTTACAAAATACTGGGGCTAGAATTATCTAAAATTAAACGTGTACGTAGCATTGCTTTTTTGCAAGGAACTACCGTGCATTTTTTACGTATTTGCATCCTGTTTATTTTAACATGGTTTGTGTTTCATGGTAAATTAAGTACAGGCCAACTCATCTCATTGCAGTTTTATAGCTTCTTTATTTTTGGACCATTGCAAGAAATTGGTACAATTATTACTTCTTACCGTGAAGCAGAAACGTCAATCAACAATTTTGATACTTTGATGAAGAAAGCTGTAGATCCAAAACCATCAAATCCATTGCAAGTTGGCAATATTGAAGAACTGAAATTTGATAACATTTCTTTCCAACACAATACAGCTACTTACAAGGCTTTAGAGAACATTTCTTTTAACGTGAAATTGGGTGAAACCATTGCATTTGTTGGCCCAAGTGGTGCTGGTAAAAGTACGCTGGTAAAACTTTTGGTAGGCTTGTATAGGCCACAAGAAGGCACTATTTGTTACAATGGTAATGCTGGTAACGATATTGATTTTGATGAGTTACGTGGGCAAATTGGTTTTGTAACACAAGACACGCAATTGTTTAGCGGTACTATTAAAGAAAACCTACTGTTTGCTGCACCAAAAGCTACTGAAGCCGATTTGATGGATGCATTACATAAAGCAAGTTGCCAAGGTTTATTATCACGTGCAGAAAAAGGCTTAGATACCATGATTGGTGAAGGTGGTTTAAAATTAAGTGGTGGCGAAAAGCAACGTTTATCAATAGCTAGAGCACTTATTAGAAAGCCGCATTTGCTCATTTTTGATGAAGCAACTTCTGCATTAGATTCTATCACCGAAGAAGCAATTACTAATACCATTAGAGCTATTTCGGAAGAAAAAAATCAGATTACCGTAATGATTGCACATCGTTTGAGTACCATTATGCATGCAGATAAAATTTATGTGCTTGAAAAAGGGCAAATTGTAGAAACGGGTAGTCATAATGAATTGCTGGTAGAAAAAGGTTTGTATTACGCTATGTGGCGTCAACAAATTGGTGAGCGTAAAAACGCATAATACCATTTACAATACACTTAAAAAAGAAACGTTCACCCAAAAAAAGGTGAACGTTCTTGTTTCTACTTATCAATCAAGGGGTATTGATATTTTTAGTGCTTTAACTCGTTAATACTTACTTGTGGAACAAGTAGATTAGAAAGTTGTTGCACAATAATGTCATTAGTTAAGTTAAAGTTGCTAGATTGTTGAATTTGCATACTCGATTTACCAACTTTAGCGGTGTATTTACCAGCTTCGGCAACCCAAGCTGCAGCTTTGGTGTTGTAAGATGCAAGGCTTCTAGCATCGATGGTAAAGGTTACAGTTTGTGATTGGTTTGGTTGTAACAACTTTGTTTTTGCAAAACCTTTTAATTCTTCCGAAGGCTTATCTAATTTTTTACTTGGCGCAGTTATGTAAAGTTCTACCACTTCTTTACCAGCAGTTTTGCCAGTATTGGTAATGGTTACAGAAGCTGTGATTTTATTGGTAAATGTATTGCTGCTTAACTTTAAATTGCTGTAAGTAAAGTTGGTGTACGATAAGCCATAACCAAATTCGTAGGCAGGTTTTACGTTGAAGGTGTTGTAGTAGCGGTACCCTACATAAATGCCTTCTTCGTATATCACTTCAGATTTACTGCCTTTTAGTAAACCACCAATTAGCATTTCAACTTCGTTAGAAGTTTGTTTGCCAGGAAAGTTTTTTGCCGAAGGCACATCGCCGTAAGCCATTGGAAAACTTGTAGCTAGCTTACCCGAAGGATTCACTTTGCCGCACAATACATCTGCAACGGCATTACCGCTTTCTTGGCCACCTTGCCAAGCAATTACAATGGCATCTGCATAGTTTCTCCAACTAGCAGTTTCAACTACACCGCCAGTATTTACTAGTACAATTAACTTTTTATTTTTTGCATGAAACGCCGATGATACATTTTTTATCAGTTCAATTTCAGTGGTACTCATGTTAAAATCGTTCTCAAGATTTCTATCTTGAAACTCACCAGAATTTCTACCAATGGTAATAATGGCTACATCCGATTCTGTTGCTTTCTTTTCTATCAAAGCTTTGTTAGCAGGCATTTCTGGTACAGGTGGCACTAATTCAAAAAAGAATTTTGGCTTAGGTTGTTTGGCTTTTTCATCTGCAATATAATGCTCGTAAATAGGCTTTAATTCAGCGTCTAAACTGTAGCCTGCATTATTTAAACCCTCTACCAACGACACAGTGTAAGCTTTGTTTACATCGCCACTACCGGTACCGCCAGCAATAAAATTGTATGAGGTATTGCCAAATGCAGCCACTTTTTTTACCGACACTAATGGTAATGTTTGCCCTTCATTTTTTAGTAGAACAATACCTTCTGCGGCGGCGGCTCTTGCAATAGCTGCGTGTAGTTTTAAATTTGGTTGGTTAGAGAATTTATATTTTTTAAAGGTTGATGAATGTAAAACAAGGTGTAAAATGCGCTCAACATTTGTGTTTAATACCAATTCTGGTAAGCTACCATTTTTCACTGCTTCTTGTATTGCGGCTATTTGTGGTGGTATGCCTGGCATCAGCAAATCGTTGCCTGCTTTCATTTGTGCTACTGCATCATTACCGCCAAACCAATCGGTCATTACCATGCCTTTGTAGCCCCATTCGTTTCTTAAAATTTTGGTTAAAAGGTCATTGCTTTCCGATGCGTACACGCCGTTTATATAGTTGTACGAACTCATAACCGTCCATGGTTTCGATTGCTTAATGGCAATTTCAAAGCCTGTTAAATAGAGTTCTCTTAGGGCTCTTTCGCTAGCAACTGTGTTTACCAACATTCTATTGGTTTCTTGGTTATTTGCAGCAAAGTGTTTGATAGAAGTACCAACACCGTTTGATTGTACACCATTCACAATAGCTTGAGTGATGTAGCCAGCAATCAATGGATCTTCAGAATAGTATTCAAAATTTCTACCACCAAGCGGGTTCCGATGAATGTTTAAGGCAGGTGCAAGCAATACGTCTACACCATATTCTTTTACTTCATTGCCCATGGCTATACCTACTTTTCTTACAAGTGCAGTATCCCATGTACAGGCAAGCATGGCACCTACAGGGAATGCAGTGCAGTAGTAAGTTTTAGTGTCATTGTCTCTTTTGGGTTGAATGCGCAAGCCAGCAGGGCCATCTGCTACAACAATAGAAGGCACACCCAGGCGAGAAATGCTAAATGTAGTGCCAGCAGCGCCAGGTACTTTGTCTTGCGTTTCGCCTACCGCACCGCCCATATTTACGCCAGGTATTTTCATACCCATACCTACTACTAGTTTTATTTTTTCTTCTAAAGTCATGGGCGCTACCACTTCTTTAATACTGTTTTTGCCCAGTTGAGGCAATGTATTAGTGCTTTTGTTTTGCGCAAGCACACTTGAACTAGCTAACAGAATGATGCTAGCTGTGGTTAAGATTCTTTTGTTCATGAGGGCAAGTTTTATTTATCATTGTGTCAATGTGACACAATGATAAAATTATTTTTCGAATAAAATAGATTTTGCGCAATTTAATTTTACTTAGCAGCGTGGCAGCAAAACCTAACATAGAATCAATAGTAGTTAATGGTGCTTCTTTTTTTGTACCGTCAATATCGCTAGACTGTGTCATTTTTGGCTTTCACGATAATGAAATGAAGGTGCTGTTGTTGCAAATGAAACACACCGATAATTATGGATTGCCAGGAGGTTTTGTGTTGAAGGATGAGGCCTTAGATGCAGCAGCTACAAGGGTTTTGCAAGAGCGTACAGGTTTAACAAATATTTTTTTACAGCAGTTTGCTACGTTTGGCGAACCTAATAGATCTGATAAGAAGTTTCACGTAAAAGCCATGAAGAAAGAAGGGATAATTGTTGATAAAAACAATTGGTTATTGCAGCGTTTTATTACTGTGGGTTATTATGCTTTGGTTGATTTTTCAAAAGTAATACCAAAGCTTGATGCGTTGTCGGTTAATTGCTCGTGGTTTCATTTACAAAGCATACCAGCTTTAATGATGGATCACCATCATATTTTAAACAAGGCTTTAGAAACATTGCAACAGCAAATTAATCATCAACCCATTGGTTACAATTTGCTACCGCAAAAATTTACCATGCCTGAGTTGCAAAAGCTGTATGAAGCTATTTTAAATAAGAAGCTAGACAGAAGAAACTTTCAGCGAAAAATATTGGTGTATGGAATTTTAAAAAAGCTAAAAGAAGTAAAACAAGGCGTTGCACACAAAGCCCCGTTTTTATATAGTTTCGATGTAAAAAAGTACAACCAAGCTTTAAAAAATGGTTACACAGGCGGCTGGTAATTGGTTACAATTCTTCCATTATAAAAAAGCCATAAGCAGGTATAAATAAGTACTTGTTATTGGTACCAAACGGTTAAGTAGCAAAACTGTTTGCTATTAAAAGAAAGATGATATGCACTATGGAATTATTAAAACGTATATTCATAACAGAAGTACTGCTTAAAACGCAGCATATATTTTAAAGTAGTACCTCTTTCTAGCTACAGCTTTTTACAACAATGCTTTTAAATCTGTACCAAACCATTT
>JASGCX010000104.1 GCA_030053925.1 Flavobacterium sp. | reverse complement strand
TATTGTGCTAGACGTTAAATTTGGCTTATAAATAAAACACCATCCGCTGCCGAAACCATTGGGCTTTGGTTATGGGTTGAGGGAACCTTAGGAATTCTACAACAACGCCAAGCCCTAGCGTTATATTGGTTAGATGCTTCCCCGAACTTGGGGTAAGCTATTTGTTAGCATTACAAAAACGATCGGTACTACAAACTAATTCGTTTTACGAGGGTAGGCTTTTAGGGCGGCTTCTAGGCAATCCATAGCGGCGGCAATATCTGTTTTGTTGAGCACGTAGGCTAAACGTACTTCTTGCTTGCCTAGGCCTGGTGTGCTGTAAAAACCCGTAGCTGGTGCCAGCATTACAGTAGCATTATTATAGCTAAAATCTTCAAGCAACCACTTACAAAATATATCTGCATCATCAATAGGTAACTTGGCTATGGCATAAAATGCACCACCAGGATTGGGGCAAAAAACACCGTCCATAGCATTGAGGCGTTGCACAATTAAGTCACGGCGGCTTTTGTATTCGGCCTTAGTAGTATCAAAATAATTGGCTGGTAAATCGATAGCTGCTTCGCCAGCAATTTGTGCAAAACTTGGTGGGCTTAAACGTGCTTGTGCAAACTTCATCACAGCATCTAACACGGCTTGATTTTTAGTAACCAAAGCACCAATGCGACCACCGCAAGCACTGTATCGTTTGCTAATTGTATCCATCATTACCACATGGTCATCTACACCTTGCAAGTGCATGGCAGAGGTATTAACGCCATCGTAGCAAAATTCTCTGTAAGCCTCGTCGCTAAAGAGATACAGGTTGTGCTTTAAGATGATTGCTTTTAATTGATCCATCTCGTAAGCACTGTATAAATAGCCTGTAGGATTGTTGGGATTGCAGATAACGATGGCTTTGGTTTTAGCAGTTATTTTAGCCTCGAAAGCTTCGATAGGCGGCAATGCAAAACCATTCTCAATTTGCGAAGTAATAGGTACTACTTTAACGCCTGCTGCCACAGCAAAGCCATTGTAATTGGCATAAAATGGTTCAGGAATAATCACTTCGTCACCAGCATCTAAACATGCCATAAAGCCAAACAAAATGGCTTCGCTACCGCCTGTGGTAATAATAATTTGTTGGTGATTGACATGAATGTCTACGCTTTTGTAGTAGCCAACGAGTTTTTTTCGGTAGCTTTCGTTACCTGCGCTGTGACTGTATTCTAGCACTTTAAAGTCGCTATTGCGTACAGCATCTAGTACCATTTTGGGGGTTTCAATATCGGGCTGACCAATATTTAGGTGATACACTTTGGTACCACGCTTTTTAGCAGCTTCTGCAAACGGCACTAACTTTCTTATCGGCGAAGCCGGCATTTCTTTACCTCTGTTACTTATTGCTAACATTCAACTATAGTTTGAAATTGGGGATTGGGAATTTGAAATACATCATCCCAAATTCCATACATAAAATTAACGAAGTCTGTTGGTGCTTTTTACCAATTTTTCATCTTTCCAAATGGCACGAATGGCTAAAAGAATAAACACAGGCACTACAAAAACTGCAACAGACTCTAAAGCAATACCGCCCGATGTGTATTTTTTGATACCTACAAAAAACAACACAATATTGATACTGCTTAACGCAAATGCGGCAAAACCTAATTTTATTTGTAAAGGTCTGTTTTTGTATAAAAAAATAGTTACCGCCGATAAAGTAGCTGCAATAACTGTGAAAATGAGTAACAGTAGATTGTCTTTTGCTGTAAAATGATCTACAGGTAAAGTACCGCTACTGCCAATATAAAAAGAAGCAACTAAGGTAGTAAAACCACAAGCTGCTGCTAGTAAAAGCCAAATGGATTGAATGCGTTGTATCATAATTAAATTCGTTGTTTTCTGCCAATGATTAGATATAAAAAGCCGCCCAAACAGGGAATTAGTAACACTACTAAAATCCAAATTAGCTTATCATTTGATCCCTTAAAATGTGACCGTAAAATATCTATTAGGCAATATGCCCATAGAATAAAAGCTATCAAACTTGAAAACGACCAAGCAGATAATCCCCAATTTGGTTGTAATATTTCCATACTTGTATCATTTAATCAATGAAATTCACCGTTTGAAATAATAGCAAATTATTCAATCACATTTAACTAGCGGTTACAATTCTGGATATAAAGGAAACTGTGTCATAAACTCGTTTACTTGCTTTTTAACGCTAGCAATTACGGTGTCATCTTCAGCGTTCATTAATATTTTGTCAATAGAATCTACTACAAATGGCATGTGTGCTTCTTTCATACCACGTGTAGTAATGGCTGGTACTCCAAAGCGAATACCACTTGTAATGAATGCACTTTTATCATCAAATGGTACCATGTTTTTATTGGCTGTAATATCGGCTTTTACCAATGCTTGTTCGGCTTTTTTACCGCTAATGTTTTTGCTACGCAAGTCAATAAGCATTAAATGGTTATCGGTACCGCCACTCACAAGGCCATATTCTTTATCCATAAATGCCTTTGCCATAGCTTGTGCATTTTTTTGTACTTGTTGTTGATACACCAAAAATTCATCGGTTAAAATTTCGCCGAAAGCCACCGCTTTTGCAGCAATTACATGTTCTAATGGCCCGCCTTGAGTACCTGGAAACACTGCTAAATCTAGCAAGCTACTCATCATTCTTATATTGCCTTTGGGATCTTTTTGGCCAAATGGATTTTCAAAATCTTTACCCATCATAATCACACCACCACGAGGGCCACGTAGGGTTTTGTGAGTGGTAGAAGATACAATATGGCAATGCTCGAAAGGGCTGTTGAGTAAGCCTTTGGCAATTAAACCTGCTGGATGTGCAATATCAGCCCAAACAAATGCACCAATTTCGTCTGCTACGGCACGAATACGTTTGTAATTCCAATCGCGGCTGTAAGCACTAGCACCACAAATAATTAATTTAGGTTTTAGTTCACGGGCTTGTTTCTCAAGCATTTCGTAATCTACCAAACCAGTTTCTTTTACTACACCATAAAAATGTGCTTCGTAAGTTTTACCGCTATAGTTTACCGAACTACCATGTGTAAGATGACCACCCATGCTTAAATCTAAACCTAAGGTTCTATCGCCTGGTTGCAATACCGCCAAAGCAATAGCAGCATTGGCTTGTGCACCACTATGCGGCTGCACGTTGGCATATTCTACATCGAAAATTTGTTTCAACCTATCAATGGCCAATTGCTCTGTTTGGTCTACAATTTCGCAACCTGCATAGTAGCGTTTGCCGGGGTAACCTTCTGCGTATTTATTGGTTAAACAGCTTCCTGTGGCTTGTATTACTTGCAGCGAAGTGAAGTTTTCGCTAGCAATTAATTCTATGCCACAACGTTGACGTTGCAATTCTTGGTTGATGAGGTTGAATACCAAAGTATCTCTTTGCATGTATCTGTTGATTTGTGATTTGAGACGCAAAAATAGTTGTTACAGCATAAGCCACAAAGCGAATGTGTGTTATTGGTGCATTAAAATAGCAGGTAAATGGTAATACTTGTTGCAAAAAGCTGCGCAGCAAACAAAGCGTACATGCCCATAGCTATTGGTAGTGCAATGTTTGGTAAACTATGCACAAGCTACACCTAAGCTAAATAGTAGTGCGCTTGCTGGTTAAAAAAACACCGCTAAGTTTTAAAAACTTAGCGGGTGTTTTTTTAAGAAACCTAATAAATTATTCAAAATCTGCACCAGCAGATAGCTTTTTCCACTCGTTGAGTTCTTTGGTTAATAAGTCAATTTTGCCTTGAAGAGCACCAATGGCAATTTTGCCCAAAGCCAAGCGTAGCGGCGGTTGTGTGGCTTCTGAAATTTGAATGATGGCCAAAGCAGCTTTAACAGGATCGCCTGGTTGTGCGCCATTTCTTGCTTCTAACATCTCTTTTACTTTACCCACTTTTGTAGAGCGATAGGCCTCAATTTCTTTGTCGCTATATTTCATAGAAGCACCAGCCCACAAGGTTCTAAAAGGGCCAGGTTCTACTAAAGTAACTTTAATGTTTAGGGCTTCAAGCTCATAATATAAAGCTTCGCTAAAGCCTTCTAATGCATGTTTGCTAGCGTTGTAAATACCCAAACCAGCACTGCCTGTTAGGCCCGCAATAGATGATACTTGAAAAATATGACCGCTTTTTTGGGTACGCATAATTGGCAACACAGCTTGTGTAACAGCCAACGCACCAAAGAAATTTGTTTCCATTTGGTCACGAGTTTCTTGCATTGTTACTTCTTCAATACCACCAAATAAACCGTAGCCTGCATTGTTTACCAATACATCTATTTTACCAAATTTGCTAGCTACTTCGTTGATGATTTTTGTAACTTTTGGATGATCGTTTACATCTAGTACATAGCCAAATGTTTTGCCGCTTACAAGGTTGTTGATGTCGGCTACTTGTTGTTGCTTGCGTACTGTACCAATAACGGTATTGCCAGCCAATGCCGCCTGTATGGCTAAATGCCTACCAATACCAGAAGAAACGCCTGTGATAAACCAAATTTTATTTGACATAGTATGCTTGATTTTTTATGAAATGATTGGGATGATTTTAATAAAAGAAATGATTTGTAAATCTGAGCAAATCCCTTCAATCTGTGTCATCGGTGTTTCTATCTAAACCGCTGGTTCTTGCTGGCTTAAACAATGCCAACTACCAAGCCCCCAAATAACATCTGTACTATCTATACCAATTACTTTTCTATCTGTAAATAATGCCGATAAAATGTCTAACGCTTTGGCATCATTTACCTCGTCTTTGTAAGTGGGTACAATTACCGCTGCATTTGCAATATAAAAGTTTGCGTAAGATGCTGGTAGTCTTTGCCCATTGTATTCTACTGCTTTTGGCATAGGTAATTCTACCACTTTTAATGGTCTGCCATTTAGTAGTTTCATTGTTTTTAGCTGCGCTAAATTTTGCTGTAGTAAATGGTAGTTATCATCTTCAGTATTATGTTCTACCACCGTAACTACTGTATCTTCATTTACAAAACGTGTAATGTCGTCAATGTGTCCATCGGTATCGTCACCTACAATACCATCACCCAACCACAATACTTGATGCACACCATAAAAGTCTTTTAAGTATTGTTCTATTTGTTCTTTATTTAAGTGTGGGTTTCTGTTAGGGTTTAATAAACAAGCGGTAGTAGTTAGTACCGTACCTGCACCATTAAACTCAACCGAACCACCTTCCATAATCATGCTAGGATTGAATACCGGCAAGCCTAATTTCTCGCCAATTAAAGTTGGTATAATATCGTCTAAATCGTGTGGTGGATATTTACCGCCCCAAGCATTGTAATCCCAATCTACAATAACTTTTTGTTGTGCTTTTTGGTTAATTAAAAACGCAGGGCCGTGGTCTCTACACCAAGCATCGTTAGTAGGATGATGGAAGAACAGAATTTGGTTCATATCTACACCTTCTGCTAGCAAACACTGTGTGGCAAAGGCTTGCATGGCTTTGTTGTACACATTGATGCATACTTTTTCGCCTTTGCTTACGGCTTTAATAAACTTGGCATAAGGTTGATAAACGGTGTCTATTTTACCAGGCCAACTTTCTTCTTTATGAGGCCAACTAAGCCATGTAGCCACATGAGGATGCCACTCTGCTGGAAAAGAAAACCCTTGGGCGGCTGGTGTTTGTGTAAGAGATACTTGCATAATAATAAAATGGTTTCACACAAATGATTGAAGGATACAAAGTACACAAAGAAACTTTGAATGTTTCAGAAGGTCTTTTCTTGTTAATTTAAAAACCTTTGTGGCCTTTGTTTTCGTTGTTGCTTTGGGTAAAATTTATTTCTTTGTTAAAGATGAAAAAAGAACCAAACGTACAAGTGAGTAACACAACGAAGGCGCATTCAAAAACAAAAGCTGGTAACATAAAAACCTTTGTGGCCTTTGTTTTCGTTGTTGCTTTGTGTGAAATTTCTTTCTTTGTTAAAAGATGAAAAAAGAACCAAACGTACATGTGAGTAACACAACGAAGGCGCATTGAAAAACAAAAGCTGGTAACATGAAAACCTTTGTGGCCTTTATTTTCGTTGTTGCTTTGTGTGAAATTTCTTTCTTTGTTAAAGATGAAAAAAAGAACCAAACGTACATGTGAGTAACACAACGAAGGCGCATTGAAAAACAAAAGCTGGTAACATGAAAACCTTTGTGGCCTTTATTTTCGTTGTTGCTTTGTGTGAAATTTCTTTCTTTGTTAAAGATGAAAAAAAGAACCAAACGTACATGTGAGTAACACAACTAAGGCGCATTGAAAAACAAAAGCTGGTAACATGAAAACCTTTGTGGCCTTTGTTTTCGTTGTTGCTTTGTGTGAAATATTAATCTATAAATCTTTTTAAAATTGGTTCGTAACTATCAATACGTCTGTCACGTAAAAACGGCCAGTGTGTGCGGTAGTAATCAGATTTTTGTAAGTTCACTTCTGTTACTACGGTTTCTTCGGCTTCATGCGATGCCTTGTACAACAATGTGCCAAAAGCATTGCAAATAAAACTGCCGCCCCAAAATTGCATATCGGCTTCAAAACCTACACGGTTTACGCTTACTACAGGCACACCATTGGCCACGGCATGGCTGCGTTGAATGGTTTGCCAAGCATTGTATTGTTCTACATTGGTGGCTTCTTCTTGTGTAGTAGCCCAGCCAATAGCAGTAGGGTAAAATAGAATTTCTGCACCCATTAAAGCTGTAATTCTTGCTGCTTCGGGGTACCATTGGTCCCAACAAATTAACACACCAATTTTTGCAAACTTGGTTTCAAATATTCTGTAGCCGGTATCGCCTGGCGTAAAGTAAAATTTCTCGTAAAAGCCTGGGTCATCGGGTATGTGCATTTTACGATACTTACCTAAATACGCACCATCGGCATCAATTACTGCGGTGGTATTGTGGTACAAGCCTTGTGCTCTTTTTTCAAACAAAGAGGCAATAATTACAACGCCTAATTCTTTTGCCACAGGGCTTAAAGCATTGGTTGATGGGCCTGGTATGGCTTCGGCTAATAAGAAATTATCATGGTCTTCTACATCGCAGAAATATAGTGAGGTAAATAACTCTTGCAAACAAACAATTTGTGCGCCTTGGGCAGCAGCTACACGAATTTGCTCAATGGCTTTTGCTAAGTTTTCGGCTTTGTTAGCGGTACAGGTGGTTTGTACTGTACCAATTTTTACTATCAACATACTTACAATTTTCGCAGCGAAAATAATGTGTTAGCGGTTGATGTAAGGTTGCTATTTAAGTTTTGTTCACCACATAGGCACATAGCCACATAGTTTTTGCGTCAACAGAATGGTTAAATGTAGTCATCATCAAGCATTAAGAACTGCCAAGCGTTATTCTGCGTTCTTTATATTTTACTTTGTACCTACTGTGCCTATGTGGTAAATTATAGCTGATAATTAGGGTTTGCCAGTAAGGTGCAATGTGGGTACTTTTGCCAAAAACTAACTATGGCTGTTGATGAATTTGTAAATCCTTGGCAAATTGTAGATGCAACGGTGGCTTACGACAATCCTTGGCTACAAGTTACTCACCACAACGTGATTAACCCAAGCGGTGGCAAAGGCATTTATGGCAAGGTACATTTTAAAAACAAAGCCATAGGTATAGTGGCTGTAGATGCTGATAGACATACGTTCTTGGTAGGTCAATATCGGTTTCCAATTAATATTTACAGTTGGGAAATTCCCGAAGGCGGCTGCCCAGAACATACCAATTCGCTAGAAACTGCCAAACGAGAATTGTTAGAAGAAACGGGCTTAAAAGCAAGCAATTGGCTACAACTTGGTAGTAGTTATTTATCAAACTCTGTAAGCGATGAATATGCTGAATACTTTTTAGCAACGGGCTTAATGCAACACCAAGCCGAGCCAGAAGAAACCGAGCAATTGGTATTAAAGAAGCTACCTTTAAACGAAGTGTTTACTATGGTAGATAATGGAACTATTACCGATACCTTGTCTATTTTGGCTTTACAAAAGTTGCAATTGCTATTGCTGCAAGGGAAAGTCAATTTATAGTTTGGAGTTTGGAGTTTGGGGTTTGGAGTTTAGGGTTTGGAGTTTGGAGTTTGGAGTTTGGAGTTTAGAGTTTGGAGTTTAGAGTTTGGAGTTTGGGGTTTGGAGTTTGGGGTTTGGAGTTTAGAGTTTGGAGTTTGGAGTTTGGAGTTTGAAGTTTATAGTTTGGAGTTTGGGGTTTGGGGTTTGGGGTTTGGGGTTTGGGGTTTGGAGTTTGGAGTTTGGAGTTTGGAGTTTGGAGTTTGGAGTTTGGAGTTTAGAGTTTGGAGTTTGAAGTTTAGAGTTTGGAGTTTGGAGTTTGGAGTTTGGAGTTTAGGGTTTGGGGTTTAGAGTTTAGAGTTTGAAGTTTGAAGTTTAGAGTTTGGAGTTTGGGGTTTGGAGTTTAGAGTTTGGAGTTTGGAGTTTGAAAAATTCGTGTAATTCGTGTAATTGCCTTCAAATTCGTGTAAGAAATTCGTGTAATTGCTTTCAAATTCGTGTAAGAAATTCGTGTAATGTTTTTAATTCGTGTAATTGGTGTAATTGCTTTCAAATTCGTGTAAGAAATTAGTGTACTAAAAATGTCAAAACAAGAATCCTTAATTATAGGTCGTCAGCCGTTAATAGAAGCTTTGCGCAGTGGTAGAGCCATCGATAAAATATTGGTACAAAAAAATGCCAATGGCGAAGTGATGAGTGCCATAAGAGCACTAAGCAACGAGTACAAAGTGCCTATGCAAATGGTGCCTGCCGAAAAGTTGAATTATATGACCAAAGCCAATCACCAAGGCGTAATTGCGTTGGCGGCATTGGTTGAATATAAAGAATTAGAAACCGTGCTAAACGAGGTGCAAGCCAAAGGCGAAGTGCCATTGTTTGTAATGCTCGATGGGATTACCGATGTACGCAATATTGGTGCCATTGCTCGTAGTGCGTATTGCTGCGGTTGTCAGGCCATTATTATACCCGATAAAGGAGTGGGTGCACTAAACGAAGAAGCCATGAAAAGCAGTGCTGGCGCATTGCAACACATGAACATTATTCGTGTAAATAGCTTGCTAAAAGCCGTTGATACCTTGCATGAGCGTGGCATTTTGGTGTTTACTAGCAATATGAAAGCCGATAAAAAAGTGTTCGACTTACCGCTAACCGAGCCATGTTGCATTATTATGGGTAACGAGGAAAAAGGTGTGCAGCCATACCTTGCCAAAGCAGCCAACGAATATTTTACAATACCAATGGTTACCAAGTTCGATTCGTTTAATGTATCTGTAGCCACCGGCATTATTTTGTATGAAGCCATGAAAAATAGAATGTAAAGAAGCCGTAGCAACCCCTTCAAAACTGGGGCTTTAAAAGTGTAGTAAAGTTTATTGAGCTACCAGTTTTTGTAGTTCTTTTCATCGGTTGTTGCGTTGCACACTGGAGCGTTTAGAACATTGTTGGGCTTTTATTGTAGCGTATTTTTTTCTGAACCATCATTTTGCATGATTGCAATGGTTTATATGGTAATGTATAGTTTCACAACATTGTTGATGGCATATTCCAGTCCTTGTGGCGTAGTGAAGGCGTAGCCGAAACGCAGCCACAAAAGCTTTTTCTATCACACCAATTAATCGTATTTCAATGTAAATAACTTCTTAGCTTCTTCTTTATCTAAAATCTTTGAATCAACTAAATAGGCTTCTATCATACCTTTCTCAGAATGTGGTAAATATGGAAAAGATATAAAACGATAAGCTTTATTATGAAATCCTTGATTGTCTTTATCAATATTTAATCCTTTACGTAAACATTGAAATATTTTTGTTATAGCTAAAGTGTATTCATCAAGTGCATTTTTTTCAACTAAATAAAAGCAGTTGTCTTTATCAAATACACTTTCAAAATGAGAAAATAGTGTGGTAAGTACGTTCAGTGGTCCAATACTAGATTTATCTACTACAATAAAATCACCATTTGCATTTGCTTGATTAGTTAGTTTAGCAATTCCTCGTATCAATATACCACCTTTTGAATTTTTGCTACCAATCGTAATATCTACACCCGACCCATGAAAATACCATGAACCTTTTTTTGATTGTTCTTTATGACTATGAGTATAAGTGTCGTCATGCGATTCTTTGTGATTAAAATAGAATTCGCAGTCAACAATCCTGTAATATACATCCTTAACCTTAATAACATGATGGTTCATTAGTTCATCTGCAATTCGCTTAAAACTATCCTCAATAGCGTTCAAATCAATATCTAGAATCATAATCTTCTTTTGGCAAAGAAACATAATAATAACAACAAAAATCTGTTCGTTGAAAAAGTTTCAATACTGTTTCTTTGCTTAAAACAGAAAAGTGCAATTTCAAGCCAACATCAATATTAAACCATTACAACCAAGCATTACTTATCACGATAAGTTATTACTCATTGGTTCGTGCTTTACTGAGCATATTGGTAATTATTTTATGGATGTAAAATTTAGAGTACTACAAAACCCAAATGGTATTCTGTTCGATCCGATAAGTGTGTGTAATAGCCTCACATCGTACATACAAAACAAGCAATACACAGCAGATGATTTGGTGTATTTAAACGAGGCTTGGCACAGTTGGCAGCACCACAGTTGCTTTTCTGGTATTAATAAAGATGAGGTTATTGCAAACATCAATCAATGGCAGCAAACAGCACATCATTTTTTAAAAGAAGCCGATTGGTTAATCATTACGTTGGGTTCCTCATTTGTGTACAAATTAGTAGATAATTCGCCCATCCCCTTGGGGCGAGGGGCAGGGGGTGGCACCGTTGCCAATTGCCACAAAGCCCCTGCACAAACTTTTCAGAAACATCTATCAACCATCGAAGAAACTATTGTGGCTTTAGACACCGTTTTGTACCAATTGTTTCAGTTTAATCCCGATTTAAAAGTATTGTTCACCATTAGCCCCGTAAGGCATTTGCGTGATGGTGTGGTAGATAATAACCGCAGCAAAGCAAGGTTAATAGAAGCGGTACATCACTTGGTAAATAAGTTTGACAAACTGCATTATTTTCCTGCTTACGAGTTGGTGGTAGATGTATTGCGAGACTATCGCTTTTTTGATATTGATTTGGCGCATCCTAATTACGCCGCCACACAATTTGTACTAGCGCATTTTGCTGAAAGCTGCATGAATAAAGACACACAGCAGCTTATGGATGAGATTAAGAAACTAGTAATAGCTCGTAACCACAAGCCATTTAACCCAACTTCAAACCAGCACCAACAGTTTTTAAAAGCCCAACTACAAAAAACTAAAGCCTTACAAGCCTTGCATCCATATTTAGATTTTAGCCAAGAGTTGGCATTTTTTGGCAAGAAGTGAGAAGTGAAAGGTGAATGGTGAATGGTGAAAGGTGAAAACGTGAAAGGTGAAATGTGAGATGTGAAAGGTGAAAACGTGAAAGGTGAGATGTGAAAGGTGAAAACGTGAAAGGTGAAAAGTGAGATGTGAGATGTGAAATGTGAGATGTGAAAGGTGAAATGTGAAAGGTGAGATGTGAAAGGTGAGATGTGAAATGTGAGAAGTGAAATGTGAGATGTAAAAAATCATTTCGCTATGCAGCGCAAATCCAAACAATTTTTCATCCACTATTGACTATCGACCATTGACCATCGACCATTGACTATCGACTATCGACTATCGACCATCGACTATCGACTATCGACCATCGACTATCGACCATCGACTATCGAC
>JASGCX010000103.1:5061-12278 GCA_030053925.1 Flavobacterium sp. | reverse complement strand
TAATGTAACAATGCTTGAAGGTTTTGCAAATAAAACACAGAGCAAGAGCCTGCCCTTCTTTGTCATGCTGAAGAACAGCCTGCCCCGATTTTCGGGGAAGCATCTGCCCGCAGCCAAGCAGCCCCTACCTCTGCATGACAAGGCAGAGCATCCTAAAATCCTAATAATCCTGATACAGACAAGAAAGGGGCAAGGAGTTCCTAACATTCGGGCAGATGCTTCCCCGAAATCGGGGGGGCTCTTCGTCAGCATGACAATCAAGCCTTCCCCGAAAATCGGGGCAGGCTCTTCGTCAGCATGACAACAGAAACCTCAGCATGACAACGTAATCGTTCTCGTTTTTTAATTCGTTATAATCAATAGTTACCCTTTACTTTTGCAGCGCAAAAAATTATTTCCATTTAACCATAAAATTTTCTTGTATGAAAGTTACTGTAGTAGGTGCTGGTGCCGTGGGTGCAACTTGTGCCGATAACATTGCTCGTAAAGAGTTGGCTGCTGAATTGGTATTGTTAGACATTAAAGAAGGCGTTGCAGAAGGTAAGTCTATTGACATGATGCAAACGGCGGCGTTATTGGGTTTTGATACAAAAATTAAAGGTGTTACTAACAACTACGCTGCTACTGCCGATTCTGATGTGGTAGTTATTACTTCTGGCTTACCTCGTAAACCAGGTATGACCCGTGAAGAACTAATTGGTGTAAATGCAGGTATTGTAAAAAGCGTTACCGAAAACATTTTAAAATATTCACCTAATACCATCATCATCGTTGTATCTAACCCTATGGATACCATGAACTACCTAACCTTACAAACATCGGGCTTGCCTAAAAACAAAATTTTAGGTATGGGTGGTGCGTTAGATTCTGCTCGTTTTAAATACTATTTAAGCCAAGCATTGGGTTGTTCACCTGCCGACTTAAACGCAGTGGTAATTGGTGGTCATGGCGATACAACAATGATTCCTTTAATTAAACACGCTACTTGGAACTGCATTTCTGTAACCAACTTTTTAACCCAAGAACAACAAGATAAAATAGTTGCCGACACCATGGTTGGTGGTGCTACTTTAACCAAATTAATTGGTACATCTGCTTGGTATGCACCTGGTGCTGGTACTGCTGCTATGGTAGAGAGCATTTTACGTGACGAGAAAAAATTAATTTCTTGTGGTGTGGCTTTAGAAGGCGAATATGGTCAAAAAGATATTTCACTAGTAGTACCTGTAGTGTTGGGTAAAACTGGTTGGGAAAAAATTGTTGACTTTACACTAAGCGATGCAGAACAAGCTGCCTTTAACAAAAGCGCCGATGCAGTACGTAATATGAACGATGTATTGAAGACTTTATAGTTTGTAAACGCAAACAAGTTTTAAAAAGAAGGTATTATTTACACAAAAGTATTTGGTACCTTTTTTGTTTATTTTCAGCCCCTAAATTTTAATCAATTTGACTACCATAGATACATCTATCTGCATTATTGGTGCTGGCCCTGCAGGTGCAAGCACGTCTATTTTTTTGGCAAAAAAAGGTATTGCGCACACCATTGTAGATGCGTCTGAATTTCCTAGAGATAAAGTTTGTGGTGATGCGTTAGATGGTAAAACCTTGCGCACATTAAACCAAATGGATCCTAATATCATTAAAAATGAAATAGCCAACCATCCTGATTTTATACCTTGCTGGGGCATGCGGTTTATCTCATTAAAAGGTAGATTTAGTAATTTTATTTATCCTCAAAATTTTAATAGACCATACAAATGCCCTATTTATGTGAGTAAGCGAGTACATTTTGATAATTTTTTAGTGCAAAAAATAGATACCAAGTTTGCCAATTTTATGGCTGGTACTAAGGTGAACAGCATTAGCAAAAATGGCAAAAAATGGCAAATACATGCCACCGATACAAAGCAAACTGCATTTACAATATTGGCCGATTGTATTGTAGGTGCAGATGGCGACCACAGTGTACTATTACGCTATTTAGGCACTAGAAAAATAGACAGAAACCACTATGCTGGCGCAGTAAGGCAATATTGGAAAGGTATTACAGGCTTACACGATAAAAATTTAATAGAAATATACTACCCTAAAAGCCTACCAATGGGCTATTTATGGATTTTTCCGTTGCCTAATGGCGAGGCAAATGTGGGCTTAGGTATGTTAAGTAAATATGCTAGTAAAGCCAAAGTAAACTTTAAAGCAATGCTTAAAGAAATGGTTGCAACAGACCCTGCTATTGCCCACCGGTTTAAAAATGCCACACCATTATCAAACATTGAAGGTTGGGGCTTGCCCTTGGCTTCGCTAAAAAGAGATTTAGCTGGTGACGGTTATTTGCTTACTGGCGATGCTGGTTCTATGATATCGCCTTCAAGCGGCGAAGGCATTGGTAATGCAATGATGACGGGTTATATTGCTGCACAGTTTATACAAAATGCTGTAAACAAGAACGATTTTAGCGCAGCATCGTTTAAAAACTATAACAGAGAAGTTTTTAGGCATTTTAAGGGAGAAATTAACATACACAATTTGTTACTGAAGGTAAATGTTACCAAGTTTTCAATGTGGCTTTTGAATATGCTTATTTCGGGCAATCCATTGTTTAAAAAATACTATGAAGCAACCCTAAAAAAATGGGTAAATACAGCTTACGAAAAGCCAATTACGGTAAACATTAACTAATGCTTTAAGTTAGTTAGCTAAAACAAGTTTTAGGATAAGTAACTTTTACTAAAAACAAGCCATGTGCAGGTGTACTAAAATTAGCCTTGGTGCAATCTTTTGCTTCTATAATTTTTCTAAAATCTAGTACAGAAATATTACCTCTGCCAGCCAATAACATGGTGCCAACTAAGCCACGCACCATACCACGTAAAAAGCGGTTGGCTTTTACATGGTACACCAAACATCCATTTTCTTGTATCCATTGCGATAGCATAATGTGGCAATTAAAATTGTTTACTTGTGTATGTTTTTTAGAGAAGCTGGTAAAATCGTTATAGTTAAACAATACCGCAGCACATTCATTTAAAATAGTTACATCTAAAGCAAAAGCGTAGCGCCAAGCGGTTTCCTCTAAAAATGGGTTTTTATTTTGGGTAATAAAGTATTTGTATTCTCTTGCCTCGCCACTAAACCTTGCATGCACATGGTCTTTTACTTGTGCTATGTTTTTAATCACTACATCATTTGGCAATAAAGCATTCAAATTGTACAGCTTTTTATCAAGTGGCAAATCTGTATCTACATGATAAAAATTTTGCAGCGCATGTACACCTGCATCGGTACGAGACGAGCAAGTAAGTTGCAATGGCTGACGATACAATATTTGCAACGCAGCTTCTACCACCGACTGAATAGTGATAGCATTTTGCTGCACTTGAAAACCGCTATAATGTGTGCCTTTATAAGCTACTTCTATAAAATACCGAGGCATTATTGCAGGGCTTTTTTAAATTGCTCAATAATTTCTGGCTTGGTCAATAGCTTTTGTAAGGTAGTAAAGTTGTAGGTATCGTACACTGTTTTTTGCGCAGCTAAAAAGAAGGTCAACTTGTTCTGCTCGTCTATTAGCAAGTAACTTAAATACTTCACTTGTTCTACCGAAAAACATTTGTCTTTAAATACTTCTGCAGCAATATTTAGCATAGCATATTCAGCTTCTGCCGCTGCCATTTTAGAGCGTGTTTTTAAAAAATCTTCGTTGGTGGCAAATGTGCAGTTCTTTACGCTTTTATCTACTTTACTGGTTATATTAGCTTTTACGGTGGCTACACTATCCTCTTTTGCGGTAATTGCATTTGGTATAAATACACGTACCGTATCGTCTTTATCAATGTACACTTCTGTTACACCTGTTTCAGAAATAATGCTAGACAGCTTTCTAATGCCATTAGTTACCGCTTCAGTTTTTGGCGAGGGGTTTAATGTACCATCGGTATTTACAGTTAGTTTAGGTAACGCTTTTAATTGTTCAGCCAAAGAAGTATCAAGCCTTGCAGCAGTAGTAGTTTCGGGCTTTTCAACTTCTATAACAGGTGTTGTTGCAGTAGTTACAGGCGTTACAGGTTCTACGGTTTTAGACACGGTTGGTACTTGTGCAGTTATATTGCTAGTATTAGCTGCTTCTAGCTTTGCGCCTGAACTTACAATAGAAAAATCTTGAAGGTTAAAAAGTTCCCATTGTTTACTGGCATTTAGTCTTACTGCGTAACCTAAATCGCTGTTAGCAATAGTAAGTGCAAAGTTTTGCTCTGGATATTTATCTCTTGCAAAGCCTATTTTAAAGTTCACCTCACCAGTTTTAAGTTTTGGCAAAATTAAATAGCCACTTACGCTAGAACTATAATTAGTGCCATTTAGCATTACATAAAATGGCTCTTTAGTTTCTGACTGAAAGTATATAAAGTGGTTAGCGTTTTGCTGTGCATTAGCACCTACGCCTAACAAACAGCCCATCAATAGTAGTGTAATTAATAACTTCATTGTAGTAACATTCGTTAGTGCAAACTTAGGTGTAAAATGCGTTTGTTTAACTTCTTACAATCTGTAACGTATTTTTAAGTCTTGTAATTATCTTTACCACAATAAAACTACTTGAATGAAGAAACTATTATTAGTACTAAGCCTATTTGTGTGGCTTGTAAGCATGGCACAACCTGCCGCTAAAGACACCACTTGGAAAAAGCAATACCGAGCTTTTGCCACCAAAGTAAACAACCTAGTACACACTAAACTTGAAGCAAAGTTTAACTATGCCAATCAGTACATGTATGGTAAAGTGTGGCTAACGCTAAAACCTCATTTTTACGCAACAGATAGCCTACAATTAGATGCAAAAGGCCTTACCATTAACAAATTAGAAATTGTAAAAGCTAACAAAAACACCGCATTACAATTTACCAACAACAAAGAATACCTAAACATTAAGCTAGATAAAACCTACAAAGGCGGCGAGGCTTACACCATTTACATAGACTATATTGCTAAACCAAATGAGCTAGAAGTAAAAGGTAGTGCCGCTATTAGCGATGCGAAAGGCTTGTACTTTATTAACCCTAAAGGCGAAGAAAAAAACAAACCAACACAAATATGGACACAAGGCGAAACCGAAGCAAACTCTGCTTGGGTGCCTACTATAGATAAGCCAAATCAAAAAACAACCACCGATTTTTACCTAACGGTGCCTGCAAAATATGTATCGTTAAGCAATGGAAAATTGGTATCGCAAACCAAAAATGCCGATGGTACTAGAACCGACAATTGGAAAATGGAACTACCACATGCACCATACTTAATGTTTATGGGCATTGGCGATTTTGCCATTGTAAAAGATAGCTACAAAGGCAAAGAAGTAAGCTACTACGTAGAAAAAGAGTACGAAAAAATAGCTAGAAAAATATTTGGCTTAACACCCGAAATGATAAAATTCTTTAGCGAAAAAGTGACTGGTGTAGATTACCCTTGGAACAAATATGCACAAATAGTAGGGCGTGATTACGTAAGTGGTGCTATGGAAAATACCACCTCTACCCTACACGGTGAAGCTGCACAACAAAATGCCCGTGAACTACTCGATGGCAACAGTTGGGAAGGCACAATTGCACACGAACTATTTCACCAATGGTTTGGTGATTATGTAACCGCCGAAAGCTGGAGCAACATCACTGTAAACGAATCTTTTGCTGACTATAGCGAGTATTTGTGGCAAGAATACAAGTACGGTAAGGATGCCGCACTTGAAAACAATAACTCGCAAATGTTACGCTACCTTGGCAACCCTGCCGATGCTAAAAAAGACCTTGTACGTTACTATTATGCTGATAAAGAAGATGTGTTTGACAATGTTAGCTACCCTAAAGGTGGCCGTATTTTAAACATGTTGCGCCACTACATTGGCGATAGTGCTTTCTTTAAATCGCTTAATCTTTACCTAAACACTTACAAATTTGGCAATGGTAATCCCGACAAATTACGCCTTGCAATGGAACAAGTAACTGGTAAAGATTTGCATTGGTATTTTAACCAATGGTATTTTGGTAGCGGCCATCCTAAAGTAGATATTAGCTACGCTTACGATGCCGCTGCGCAAAAAGCATTGGTGTTTATTAAGCAAACACAAGCCGGCGATAAAATTTTTAGACTTCCAATTGATGTTGACATTTACCACGGCACTACTAAAACAAGAACCACTGTTTGGATGGAAAACAAAACAGACACATTTACTTTTAACGCAGCTACCAAACCCGATTTAATAAATGTAGATGGCGATAAATACTTGCTTTGGGATAAAAAAGACAACAAAACATTGGCACAATACATTCACCAATACAAGTACGCAGCCAACTTTGTAGATAGACGCGAAGCCATAGATTTTGCTACCAAAAACAAGAAAGACCCTGCCGCTTTAGCCTTGCTAAAAGATGGTTTAAAAGACCCTTATTTTAAACTACGCAACCGCAGTTTGCTACAAGTAGGCAGCAATGATGCTGACGCTACAACCCTTGCTACCATTGAAAAAATGGCCACTAGCGATGTAAACAGAGTGGTACGCAGCTACGCCATAGACGCATTGGCAAAAACTGAGAAAAAAGACTATCTGCCATTGTACTTAAAAGCCGTAATGGATAGTTCGTATTCGGTAGCTGGTGCAGCTCTAGATGCTATTGTAGCACTTGACGAAGATAAAGCCATTAGCTTATTGCCCGCTTTGCTAAAAGACAACAAAGGCCGCTTAAAATCTTCGGTAGATGCGGTGGTAGTTTTAACCAAAGGCGATAAAGATTTTGACGAAATGCTTAGTAACTATAAACAAGCAAACGGCTTGCAAGAGCAATTTAATGCCTCATTTAGCTTTATCGATTACCTAGCCAAAGTAACCAACACCAATAACTTTAAAAAAGGGTTAGACGAAATAATTGCCTTTAGAGAAAAAGTGGCGCAATATGGTGCTGCACCACAAATTAACAGTGCCATAAAAGAAATGGCTAAAAAGAAAGAAGCCTACAAAGCCAAAACTCAAGATGCCGCAGCCATCGATATTCAGTTGGCTTACATAATAGAGAGGTTGAGATAAGGTAATTAATAATTAATAATTAGTAATTAATAATTAGTAATTAATAATTGGTAATTCATGGGGGATGGTTCATGGTTCATGGGTGATGGTTCATGGTTCATGGGTGATGGTTCATGGTTCATGGGTGATGGTTCATGGT
>JASGCX010000103.1:4603-4961 GCA_030053925.1 Flavobacterium sp. | reverse complement strand
TCATGGGGGATGGTTCATGGTTGATGGTTCATGGGTGATGGTTCATGGTTCATCGGGGATGGTTCATGGTTCATGGGGGATGGTTCATGGTTCATGGGGGATGGTTCATGGTTGATGGGTCATGGGTGATGGTCCATGGTTCATGGGGGATGGTCCATGGTTCATGGGGGATGGTTCATGGTTCATGGGGGATGGTTCATGGTTCATGGGGGATGGGTGATGGTTGATGGGTCATGGGTGATGGTTCATGGTTGATGGGGGATGGGTCATGGGTGATGGTTCATGGGTGATGGGTCATGGGTGATGGTTCATGGGGGATGGTTCATGGTTCATGGGGGATGGTTCATGGTTCATGGGG
>JASGCX010000103.1:0-4503 GCA_030053925.1 Flavobacterium sp. | reverse complement strand
ATGGTTCATGGGGGATGGTTCATGGTTCATGGGGGATGGTTCATGGTTCATGGGGGATGGTTCATGGTTCATGGTTATCGGTATTGACTATGAACTACAAACTATAAACTATTGAACTATGAACTATAAACTATTGAACTACAAACTTCAAACTTCAAACTATAAACTATAAACTATTGAACTATTGAACTACAAACTCCAAACTACAAACTACAAACTACTCATATCTCAATGCCACAATAGGATTTAGTTTAGATGCTTTCATGGCAGGGTAAATACCTGCGCCTAAGCCTACGGCAGTACAAATTATAATACCTGTAATAACCCAGCCCCAAGGCAGTATAAAGCCTGTGCCTAGTACCAAGCTAAAAAGATTGCCTACTAATATGCCTAATATAATGCCGAAGAAAGCGCCTAATAGGCTAATGATTAAACTTTCAAATAAAAACTGCCTTCGCACATCTACACGTTTACCGCCAATAGCTTTTATTAAGCCTACTTCTTTGGTACGTTCGCTTACTGCCACTAGCATAATGTTCATTAAACCAATAGCTGCACTTGCCAATGTTATTAAACCAATTACGGCTGCGCTACCTGTAATACCGCCAAGTAAGCCAATAAATATTTCGGCAAACTTGTCGCTTTTTTCTATTACAAAATTGTCTTGTTCTGTTGGTTCTAGCCTACGGATAGAACGAAACAGCGAGGTGGTTTCGCCAATAGCTGCATCCATTTCGGCAATATTATTTACCATTACACCTATGTTAAAAGAGGGCGATGCTATAGGTAAGCGTTTTACATTCAAATAGGTGGTAATAACTGCATCATCTTGACGCAAAAATGAACTTGTACCTTTTGGTTTTAGCAAGCCAATAACCCTGTACTGCAAGCTACCTACACGTATTACTTTATCTATACAACGTTCAGGATTATCGCCAAATAATTTGGTAGCAACATTGCTGCCTAGCAAGCATACGTTGCGGCCAGAAGACACATCTAAACTGCTAAAATTTCTACCCACTGCTAGCTTGTAGCCACTTACATTAAGGTAGTTTTCGTTGCCACCTAGTAACAAACAGGTAGGATTGGTTTTTTTATCGCCGTAAGTACATTCTAAACTATTATTTGTTGTACGAATAGAAATAGACACGGTAGCAGGATAAGTAAACTTCGACTTAAACAACTCGGCTTCTTCTTTGCTTATAGGCTTATCTAAATTCGATTTTTTTTCTCGCTGCCCCACCTTGCCTAGTGTTGCTGTACTTGGTCCACCAAAACGCACTTTAGAATCTTTAAAGCGCAAGCTATACCCATTAGCCCCCATAAAAGAAAAGGTTTCTTTTAAGTATTGATTCATGGCACCAATAGCCGTAATAATTCCTATTAAAGCCATAATACCAAAAGCAATAATAGTAACGGTTATACCTGTACGCAATCTATTGCTACGCACGGTTCTAAAAGCTATTAAAAAAGAATCAGCGGTGGTCATACTAGAAAAGTTATGTAGCAATATTACGATAATGTGGTGAAGTATCTAAGGCAAAATTTACAGCAGCTACCATTTACGTTTTAAGTAGTAATTAGCTATTTGCTTAAAAGCAGGTTGGCTTTGCAAAATTGACTACAAAATTCGCAATAAATACGCTTGATTTTGTATGAATTACGGTTGTTTTTTGATAATTCACCAAGCCATTTGCAACAAATACATTACAATATGCAAAAATATCTGAGCCGTTTGCAAGAATTACATTACAATATGCAAAAATATCTACCCGATTTGCAAGAAATACATTACAATATGCAAAAATACCTACTCGTTTGCAAGAGTTACATTACAATATGCAAAAATATCTAACCGATTTGCAAGAGTTACATTACAATATGCAAAAATATCTACCCGATTTGCAAGAATTACATTACAATATGCAAAAATATCTACCCGATTTGCAAGAGTTACATTACAATATGCAAAAATATCTACTCGTTTGCAAGAGTTACATTACAATATGCAAAAATATCTACCCGATTTGCAAGAGTTACATTAAAATATGCAAAAATATCTACTCATTTGCAAGAGTTACATTACAATTTGCAAAAATATCTACTCGTTTGCAAGAGTTACATTACAATATGCAAAAATATCTACTCGATTTGCAAGAAATACATTACAATATGTAAAAATATCTACCCGATTTGCAAGAGTTACATTACAATATGCAAAAATATCTACCCGATTTGCAAGAATTACATTAAAATATGCAAAAATATCTACACGATTTGCAAACCTTACCATGCCTTTTGCAAACTTGTAGTTGGCTTTTGCAATCATTACACTTCACTGTTACAAAAGCAAGGTAGTTGTTGTATGAATTATTTAAGGTTTTGTAAGTAGTACATGAAAATTTGTTGTACTAATGCTTATAGAGAACACGCAGTAACTCATAGCGCTGTAGCCTTATGATGTACATAGCTTATGCAATTAAAATTATCCTAGTTAAAAATTTACTAAGAAAATTACGCGGCAGAAGCTGTTTGCGTGTTACCTACAAAACGCTTTAAGGTATCTGTTAAAAAACCTTTGAGGCTTAAATCTTCATCTAAAGTATACCAATAAATACCAGTACCATTTGCTTGGATTTCGTATTGCAAGAGTTGCTCTTTGGTAGCCAATTTTAACAACGGATAACTTGATATTTTTTGTTGAAGCACAGCGTTAGTATTTAAGATAACCAATAATAAATCTAACTCAGGATGAACGTCAATAGTTTTAATACGCAACCCTTCAAGGTATATTAGTTGTTCAATACTATCGTAACTATTTTGAAAAGTATTTATTCCATTTGATTTTTAAATTGTTCGTAATTTTCTTGTACAAGCCTCATTATATCTTTTATTTCTTTGTTAGTAAATTCATGCATATAGGCTATCTCAATAGCTGGCTCTAACCATATTTTTCCATCAGCATTGCCTTTTATAACATGCACATGGCTCATTATTCTCGTTGCTATAAAAGAAAAATGGAAAACCATTTATGAATAATAATGTGGGCATGTGTAAACAAAAATAAACAACAAAGTTGTATGATACAAAGATGTTTAGTTATAAGTAGTTTGTCAGAATTATGTTTATTTAATTCTCTCACCGAAATCGCTGAATTTTCTGTGTATTCTAGGTTTTCTGCGAGCAAAAGTTATCAACGTTTTAATTTACCGAACCCTTACCAATAAAAAAGCCATAATGTAGCGTACATTATGGCTTTAATAGCTAGATGACAATCATTTACTGCACATCTCTAAATTTTATTGTAGTTACCAATTTGGTTTTAGGCGATGTAGCCCCATAAATACCTTTTACATACACTTTTATCAACTCTGCTGCTTTTAATAAACCATCTTCTGGGTGATACAAAGCCTCGTTACGAGCAATACGAGCGTTAGCCACGGGCAGTATAATAGTGCCAATATTATCGTTAGCGGCTTTAATGTTGGTATAAATAGCTTCTAGCGCAGCAATGCTTATGTCTGCCTCGTTAGGCATGTAAATGGTTTGCGCCTTTAGCAGTTTAATGTAATTATCTAGGGCATCTGCACGCATTATATAGCTAGCTTGGCTGGTACTAATGTTTTTGTTGGCAGGTGGTGGTGTAGTGCCGTTAGTAGCAGGCGGTGGCGTACTCGCTTTGGGTTTAGATACTGCCCTTACCTTATTTGCTATGCTTTTAGCATTGTTAAATGTGGTTGCTAAAGGACCACAGCTTTTAAAGTAGTTGAGCGACTTTGTAATAAGCTTACCCAATGGCGCAAACAAAGTTTCCCTTTGCGCAATAGGGTCTTTAGCCTGTTGTTCGGCATTGTTAATAGTGGCTTGGGCGGCACTTGCAATAGCATACTTTGCAGTAAGGGCCAACACCAATAATTTGGGGTTAGTAGGATTGTAATTTGGGCCAAAACTTTTTACGGTATCTAGTACTAATTTAAAGTTTGCCACATTAACTGAGTGGCCTGTTTCGCTGTTTGATGCCATGATAATTGTTTTTTAATGGTTGTATAAATGGAAATCGAATATACGAACTAAAAAAACTACTAAAAAAACACCATACCCCAAATTTTAGTAGATGGGGATAATCTGTGAATTGGGGAAATGTTTGATGCCAGTTAAACCCGTCAGGTTTTTAAAACCTGACGGGTTTAAAACCTGACGGGTTTAAAACCTGACTAGCTAGTGCAAGTCTCTTGATTGGTGCTATGCGTTACTTAGTTTTTAAAGTATTATTAGTTAAACCCGTCAGGTTTTAAAAACCTGACGGGTTTAAAACCTGACGGGTTTAAAACCTGACTAGCTAGTGCAAGTCTCTTGATTGGTGCTATGCGTTACTTAGTTTTTAAAGTATTATTAGTTAAACCCGTCAGGTTTTAAAAACCTGACGGGTTTAAAACCTAACTAGCTAATGCAAGTCTCTTGATTGGTGCTATGCGTTACTTAGTTTTTAAAGTATTATTAGTT
>JASGCX010000102.1 GCA_030053925.1 Flavobacterium sp. | reverse complement strand
TTTCACGTTTCACCTTTCACGTTTCACCTTTCACGTTTCACGTTTCACGTTTCACTTTTCACTTTTCACTTTTCACTTTTCACTTTTCACGTTTCACTTTTCACGTTTCACTTTTAACTTCTCACTAAATACTTATTAATGATTCACATTCTCGGCATAAGACACCATGGGCCAGGTTCTGCAAGAAATGTAAAAGCATTTTTAGAAAACCTGCAACCAGATATTGTACTGGTAGAAGGACCACCAGAAGCAGATGCTTTGTTACAATATGCAACGCACAAAGAGCTAGTACCACCTGTTGCTATTTTAGCCTACCAAACAGATAATATTCAGCAATCGCTTTACTATCCTTTTGCAGAATTTTCACCCGAGTGGCAAGCCATTCAATATGCTCGCAAAGCCAATATTCCCCTACGTTTTATGGATTTACCATTAACGCATTGGCTAGCCATTAAAGATGAAAAGGCTGCAATGATCAGCAAGCAGAAAGACGGCAATACAGAAGTAAATAATGATGCAGTATTGGTAGAAGAAGAAGGCACTTTACCCACTAAAAACCCTATGCAATATCTAGCAGAAGCAGATGGTTTTATAGATGAAGAACGCTGGTGGGAAACAATGTTTGAGCATCGCTTAAACAACGAGAACGTATTTACAGCCATTAACGAAGCCATGCAAGCTTTACGAGAAAGCTTCCCTAAACAACACCACAAAGAAGATCAATTGCGAGAGGCTTGGATGCGTAAAATAATTCGTCAGGCAGAGAAAGAAATGTTTGAAAATATTGCGGTGGTTTGTGGTGCTTGGCATGGTCCCGCATTAACCAATATGCCCAAAGCCAAAGAAGACAACGACCTACTGAAAGGTTTGCCAAAAACTAAAATAGAATGTACTTGGATACCCTGTACCTACAACAGATTAAGCCTTTACAGTGGCTATGGTGCAGGCATTGAATCGCCTGGTTGGTACCACCATGTTTGGCAACACCCTACCGATGATGGCTCTTTGTGGATGGCCAATGTAGCAGCTCTATTTCGCAAAAATGAGATAGATACTTCTGTGGCTCATGTAATAGAAGCAGTACGTTTAGCAGAATCTTTAGCAGCCTTACGCAACTTGCCTAAAGCAGGCCTGCACGAGCTAAACGAAGCTACTTTAAGTGTGCTATGCAATGGCGAATCTTTAATGATGCAGCTCATCAACAAAGAGCTTATTGTAAGCAATCGCATAGGCACCGTACCAGAAGAAATTCCTAAACCACCGCTTCAAGTAAACATCGAAAAAATACAAAAAAGCCTTCGGTTACCAGCCACTGCCAACTTTAAAGACTATATGCTAGACTTGCGTAAACACAACGATTTAGAGCGCAGTATTTTCTTACATCGCCTACAATTGTTAGGCATCAATTGGGGTACCAAAAGCCATGTAAGTGGCATGGGTACTTTTAAAGAACAATGGCGCTTGCAGTGGGATACTTCCTTCGTCATAAACATTATAGAGAAAGGCGTTTGGGGCAATACTTTAGAAGAAGCAAGTAATGCGTGGCTCATTCATCAATGCAACCAACAAGCTGCTTTGCAGCAAATTGCAACGCTGCTGCAGCAGGTTATTCCAGCCGATTTATCTAATGCCGCACAAGCCATTGCACAGCACATTCAAAATGTTGCCGCTGCCACTAACGATATTATTGAACTAGTGGCTGTATTGCCAGATTTGGCAGGCATTATGCGCTATGGCAATGTGCGCAAAACCGATGCAGAAATGGTGCGCCATATTGTTGAAAGCATGATTACACGTGTTTGCATTGGCTTACCTATTGCCTGTTGTGGTATTGACGAAGCAACTGCTAACAAGCTCACAGAAGATTGTTCAAGCATTAACCACAGCATTCAAATTTTACAAGAAAAAGAATACCTAAATGAGTGGCACCAATGCTTAATGAAAGTAGCGTACTTAAACAATGCAGCACCTATGATGCGTGGCTTTGCTGCAAGGCAACTGATGGATATTAAAGCTTTAACCAACAAACCACTGCATCAATTATTTTACAGTAGTTTAAGCAAAGCCTTACCTGTGGCAGATACCGCTGCATGGCTTGAAGGCTTTTTAAAAGGTGGCGGCACCTTGTTGTTAATAGATGAAAACCTGTGGTTGATTGTGAATGATTGGGTACAACAATTAGACGAAGAAAGCTTTATACAAGCCTTACCACTCATGCGGCGCACCTTTAGTAATTTTACTCAAGCAGAAAGAAAAAAGCTAGGCGAAAAAGCAAAGCATGGTGGTAAAAATGCTTTGTTACTGCCACAGTTAGCAACCAATTTCAACAAGGATAGAGCAATAAAAAGTACACCTGTAATTATGAATTTATTGGGTTACCAACTGTAGTACTACTATCATGCTTTTGTTGCGTTGCACACTGCAACTGAAGCATAAGTATTGAGTTGTTATTGCAGCGTAAAAGTTAAAAAGGGTCTCAATTATTTGTTTTGATAGCACAGATAGAAACAAACGAATCATGGCAATCATTCAAATCATTTCAATCATAATTCTATGAACAAAGAAGAAAATATACGCCGATGGCGCTTGCTACTTGGCTCGCAACAAAACGATGGCACAGGCTACCAGCTTAACTTTCAAGACCAGCAAATGGATAATACACTTAGTGCCTTGTACGATAGCGATAAGCAAGGTGGGCTTGGTTCTTCGTCACCAAACATTAATCGTTGGTTAGGCGATATACGTTCATTTTTTCCCAACACAGTTGTGCAAGTAATGCAGCGTGATGCATTGGAAAGATTGCATCTCACACAAATGCTGTTTGAAAAAGAGATGCTAGAAAATATAACACCAGATGTACACTTAGTAGCAACCTTAATAACGCTAAGCCGTGTAATACCAGATAAAACAAAAGATACGGCAAGGCAAGTGGTGCGTAAAGTAGTAGACCAATTGTTGCATAAGCTAGCACAGCCCATGCAACAAGCCGTTATTGGTAGCTTAAATAGAAGTGCCAAAAATTGTAGACCAAAACACAATGAAATTAACTGGCACAGCACCATACTTAAAAATCTCAAACACTACCAACCAAACTATAAAACCATCATTCCCGAAGTAAAAATTGGCTATGGTCGTAAGCGTTCATCGCTTAAAGATGTGGTACTGTGTTTAGATCAAAGTGGCTCTATGGGTACATCGGTGGTTTACGCTGGCATCTTTGGTGCGGTAATGGCTTCTATACCTGCCATCAAAACAAAAATGATAGTGTTTGATACCGCTGTGGCAGACCTTACAGAACAACTAGACGACCCCGTAGACTTGTTGTTTGGTGTGCAATTAGGTGGTGGTACCGATATTAATGCAGCACTTACTTACTGCAAGCAAATTATTACAAGGCCACTAGATACCATACTTGTACTTATCACCGATTTGTATGAAGGCGGTAACGAAAATGACATGCGTAAACGAGCGGTAGAGCTAACAGCAGCAGGTGTACAAGTAATAGTATTACTAGCCCTTAACGATGATGGCGCACCAGCTTACAACCATAGCAATGCACGGTTTTTAGCCACTTTGGGCATACCTGTTTTTGCCTGCTCACCTAATAAGTTTCCACAACTAATGGCACAAGCGCTTAGCAAACAAGACATAGCTATATGGGCCGCTAAAGAAGATATAATGATGAAGAAATAATTTTTAAATACTCCAAAACCCTTTGCTGCAAAGCATTTTAGCAGTTTGTAAAAAAGGGCATAAATAAACTTTTAAAAAAAACATTTGGAAGTATCAAAAAAATGAATTGACATTTGCAGCAACACAAACAAACAAAAATGAAACGTACAATATTACATATCGAACTACAAAACTGCTACAATCTAAGTATAGATTTTACAGTTTGCAGGGCAGGTAGTATTGAACGCTAGAAATAAAATTTCTTAACGCATCATACCAAAAGCCCTGCTGAAAAGTGGGGCTTTTTTATTGCTTTTTATACAACTGTAAGTGTGGCAACTTGCAGTAAAACAAACAGCAATAACCATTTGTAAACGAAATAAAAACTCATGCTACAAGTATCAGGTTTATGGCTAAACACACTTACTGCTTTCAGATGCAGCAATGTATGTACAAGTACCATTGCGTGTGCAAGTAACATGCAGCATAATATACCTGCTAGTATTGGGTTTAGTAAGCAACAACAGAAATATTTTATTACACCACCGTGTAATTACAAGCTGCGCTGATGGTGTATCGGCAAAGAAGGTAACAACCCGGTTAAGTGTAACAGCTAACCGGGTTTTTTTATGCACCGCCCACAAAGGGCACAAAATAATTTTTGAGGAGAGACAAACTATGAACAACAAATTTCTAGTGAAAACATTGGTAAAATGTTTCGGCGAGACCAAAACCATCAACATGCTTAATCAGCTACAAAAAACAACTGTGAAAAAGAAAGCAAAAAAATATAAAGCGCAGTTAAAGCTAGCATGAGAGAGTTGTTTGTACCATGATTGGGTAAAAAGATAAGTTTACTATCCTTTCTAATAGCATCGCACAAGCCACTTCGTTTTATCAAATCGGCGGCAGGCAAATTGAAAAAAAAAGAAGGCTATTTTTTTAAAAGATAAAAAGCAGTGACGCTGCAACTACTAACCCCATTGGCTTTGAGGCTTTCAAAATAAAAGTAGCAACAATCATTTTCAATAAACATAAGCATGAACTTGAACTAAACCTTTGCCCAAGTGCAATAAAATAGCAAGAAAGCAAAAAGCAAAACAATGCAGATTCTGTTGGCATGATTGGCATTAAATGTTAGCCCCGTATTTTTTATTGGGATGTTTTTTAGCATGGTTAATGGCAATAATTTCGATCTAAGCTGTGCTAGGTTATTATTGAATGCATCTAATTCATCTTGAGTATATTTTGTTGAAGATGGTTGCAAAAGAGTCAATACAGATGTTAGTTGGCTTCATCAACTAGCGTATGTATTTGTTTGCGTAATTTGTAACTAACCTTATGTAGCATTTAATAACTGCAATTAAAAAAAATATTAGCAATGGGTCTATTGAGTGCATAAACAATTTTCCATTTTTTGCTTAATTTTTAAATGGATGCCAACCTTTAAAACGTTGGCATCCATTGGCTTTCAGCCGAAAAAAAATTATGCTCCCCTATTTTAAATTGTATTATCGCCCCCACAGTTCTTTTGCATATTAATTCACAAAACACAACCCTTGCGCTGCAACCATATTACTTATGGCTTGTAAATGCAGTAACTTGCTGCAATACTTTTTTTATGAGCAAAAAAGGTAACAAAAATGACTTGCATCATTTTTATACTGCTTACTAAAGTTAAGTTTTGCACTTTGGTAAAACCTATTTATCACAAGCAAACAACCGATATATGACAAGAGGCGTTTTTATTGCCACTACCGATACCAATAGCGGCAAATCGCTAATTGCTATTGGATTGATGAACAAGCTACGTGGTCTCTACAAAAATGTAGCGTACTTTAAACCTATTGTAAAGCACTATCCTAACCAATCTGCAAATAGCCACATAGATACCATCACCTCTTACTTTAGCTTACAAGATAAGAAGTCTGACATGTTTGCTTTTACACGTGACGAAGTGATGCGCTTACGCAGCGAGGGCAACGAATCTAAAATCATTGATACCATTATTGCCAAATACAAAAAGCTAGAAGACACTCACAACTTTGTAATTGTAGAAGGTACCGATTTTGAAACCGAAGGCAACACTTTTGAGTTGAAGATAAATGTAGAAATAGCTAAAAACCTTGGCATTCCTGCCATCTTAGTAATTAATGGCGATAACAGAACCGTTGACGAAGCCGTAGATTATATGCTTACCTCGGTAAATAGTTTTGCCATTAGCGAGGTGCAAGTGCTAGCATCTATCATTAACAAAGCCAACGAAAAAGATATTGAGGCCATTAAGCAAATATGCAAAGTACGCCTACCTAAAGAAACTCTGTTTTCTTGCATCCCTTACCACAAAGGCCTTAGCAGCCCTACGGTAAAGGAAATTACCGAATCGGTTGGTGGCAACTTCTTATTTGGTAAAGAGTTTAGCGATAACCTAGTAAGCAAATACATAGTAGGTGCTATGCAATTACGCAACCTGCTACCACGCTTAGAAAACAATACCTTAATAGTTACACCAGGCGATAGAGGCGATATTATTTTAGCAGCATTGCAGGCCAATTTATCTAAAAATTATCCACGTGTTGCAGGCATAATTTTAACAGGTGGTTTATTACCAGAAGAGCCAATTACTAAGCTAATAGAAGGGCTAGAAAATGTTTTTCCTATTGTATGGGTTACTACAGGCACCTTTGATACGGTGGCTAAAGTAAGCACTACCAAATCGCACATTTATGCCGATAATAAAAACAAAATAGAAACAGCCATCACCGAGTTTAACAAACATGTAGACGTATCAAGTATAGAAGCTCGTATAGAGGCTTTTGTGCCAGAAGGTATTACACCGCACATGTTTCAGTACCAGTTGGTAAAGCGTGCTGTGTCTAATAAAAAACACATTGTACTACCAGAAGGCGATGATGATAGAATTATTATTGCCGCTTCTCGGTTAATCAATCAAGGCATTGTAAACCTTACCATTATTGGCGTTGCTGCCAATATGCAAGCTGCCGTTACAAGGCTCAATCTTAATTTCGATTTAAGCAAGGTTACCATTGTAAATCCTAAAACCAGTACACGTTTCGAATACTATGCACAAACCTTGTACGAGCTACGCAAAAGCAAAAACGTAACACTTGATATGGCACGAGATTTAATGGCCGATGTGTCTTATTTCGGTACCATGATGGTGTACTTAGGCGAGGCAGATGGCATGGTATCGGGTGCTAATCATACCACACAACATACCATTAGGCCAGCATTACAATTTGTAAAAACCAAGCCCGGTGTGTCTACCGTGTCATCAGTTTTTTTTATGTGCCTGCCAGATAGAGTAAGTGTTTTTGGCGATTGTGCCGTAAATCCTAATCCTACTGCTGCACAGCTTGCCGAGATAGCCATTACCTCTGCCGAAAGCAGTAAAATGTTTGGTATTGAACCTAAAATAGCCATGCTATCTTATTCATCGGGCAGTAGCGGCCAAGGCGAAGAAGTAGAAAAAGTACGGGCTGCAACCCAAATTGTAAAACTACAAAGACCAGACTTAGTTATTGAAGGCCCAATACAATACGATGCTGCGGTAGACCCTACCGTGGGCAAGCAAAAGCTACCAAACTCGGCAGTGGCAGGCCAAGCTAGTGTATTAATTTTTCCAGACTTAAATACCGGCAATAATACCTACAAAGCAGTACAGCGAGAAACAGGCGCTATTGCCATAGGCCCTATGTTACAAGGCCTTAACAAACCGGTAAACGATTTAAGTAGAGGCTGCACCGTAGACGATATTTTCAACACAGTGGTTATTACAGCCATTCAGGCACAATAAAAAAACTATCTAGCGTATGAAGGTTCTAGTTATCAATTCAGGCAGTAGCACTATCAAGTATCAGCTATTTAGTATGCCTCAAGCTACCGTAATCTGCACAGGTTTGGTAGAGCGTATTGGTTTAAACAATGCCATACTTACTTACAAGTATTTACAAGGCAATGCCTTTAAAGAATACCAGTTTACAGGCAATATTGCCAACCATACCGATGGCTTAAAAGCCCTGGCCAATTTACTAACCGATGCCGATAAAGGCGTTATCGCTAGCCCTTCAGAAATAGATGTAGTAGGCCATAGAGTAGTACATGGTGGTGCTAATTTTGTAAGCACAGCCTTAATTACACAAGCCGTAAAAGATCAAATTAGTTGCCTATTTGCACTAAGCCCTTTACACAATCCTGCACATTTATTGGGTATACAAGTGGCAGAGCAAGTATTTACCAATGCTAAGCAAGTAGCGGTTTTCGATACCGCTTTTCACCAAACCATGCCAGCAGTAGCTTACCGCATGGCAGTGCCAAAAGCGTTGTACGAGAAAAACAAAGTTCGCAACTATGGTTTTCATGGTACAAGCCACAAATATGTAAGCGAGCAAGTTACAAAGCACTACAACAATGCTAACCTAAAAATCATTTCATTGCACTTAGGTAATGGTTGCAGTATTGCCGCTATTGCCAACGGAAAATGTATAGATACCTCAATGGGTTTAGGCCCTATGAATGGCTTGGTGATGGGTACAAGAGTTGGCGATATAGACCAAACAGTTATCTTCTACATGGTAAACGAACTTGGCTATACCTTGCAACAAGTTAATGATACGCTCAACAAAAAAAGCGGTTTGCTTGGTCTTGCAGGCGTAAGCGATATGCGAGACTTACAAGCCCTTATACAAAAAGGCAATGCCGATGCCATACTAGCACATCAAATATTTGTGTACAAGGCAAAGAAGTTTATTGGTAGTTATATAGCAGCACTCAATGGAGTAGATGTATTGTTGTTTACAGGTGGCATTGGCGAAAATGATGCGTACACTAGAGGCAAAATTTGCGAAAACCTAGAAGGGCTAAACATCTGTTTAGATGCAGTTAAAAACAGCATTAAAACCAGCAGCATAACAGAAATTCAAGCCGATAACGCCACCATAAAAATTGTAGTAGTACCTACCAACGAAGAAAAAGAAATAGCCACACAGTGCTATACTTTGTGCCAATAATCTAAACGTATTTATTAGCTTACTACACGCTATAATTGCGGTTACAAGTGTGTGGTTTTTATGTCTCCATTGCAAGTACTACTATCTAACTCGTATTGTAGCCTGTGCTAAGTTTACAAAGCATCTAAGCTGCATCTGTAGAATTTTGTTCAACAAAAAACACACAACACTTCATCATCTTTAACACATAAAAGGCAAACAAATCTTTAATATTTTATGCAATTCTGTACACGTTGTAGTCTATAAAACAAATTAAAAGGATAGTACACTTTGTGATAAACCTAGTGTCCATTTGCCTACAAAAACATACAAGCCGTAATGCAAAGCCAAACCAACTTGGTAAATGTGGTTGGAAAATTCACACCCAAAATTGTAAAAATGTACGCTGCCGAAACCAACCAATGGCGTAGGTTGCGCAAAGGCACTAAGTTGATTAGTGGCTTTTTTTATGCCCCAAACACTCCCCGCTCGCAGAGGGGTGGTTGCAGGCAGGTGTTTTGCACATAACTAATACCTTAAAGCCTATTTGCCTAAAAATAGTAGTTTTAACAGTGGTTTTGTTTTGATTGTTTTGTAATCTTTTTGTTTATAATTGTGTTGTAATTGCCAATAAAATAAAATCAAAAGCCATGACACCTAACAACCTTCAACTTACTGGAATTTTTGTACAAGACCCACACGATAAAGGTTTTACTGCTTTTTTTACCCAATTGCCAAATATTATAGCCGAAGGCGATAATGAAGAAGATGCAACAAAAAATCTTATTCAAACAGTGCAAACAGTTTTTGAACATCAAAAAAAAAATAATTCTCCTCAGAGTAATGTAATAACCAAACAATTCAATCTTTCTATTGCATAATTTATATCAAGAGCCGATTTTTACGATTGGTTAATTGTTCATAAATGCACAATTGCACCATTACCAGAAGATACTAGGGGTAATATTATAAAGGTTAAAAGCCCTCATAGTAACTCATACGTTTATCTTGACACCCCAATTAATCATAAACCAATGAAATGCTTTACTGTTTGTACAATGTGCCATCCGTTATACATTCCAATTCCTGACCCTTGCAAGCCAATAGAACCGTTAGCGGTTGAAATAAAAAACAGACATTACCCAAACAAATAATTGGGCTACGTGCAACGGGCAGGTATTGCTGCAGGTGGGATATTTTATAACGTCCAGCCCGGAACCGCAGCCGAATAGAATTACTGATGATGAAGATAACTACAAAAAGCTAAATAGATAATGTCGAGTTGGATATGAAGTACAGTGGAATTACAAATGCCGAAGATAACTTCGGTCTGCACGTATTTTGGCAAACCCCCTGTTGTACGCCGTTTTTATTCTCGCTCTAAATCGTCAAGCAATATGGAAAGTTCGGCTGTTGTGAGAATGTCTTTAAACCGTTTTGTTTTTAGTCCGTTATAAAGTTGCATATCGCCTGTCCAAAGTTTGCCTTCTAAATGTTTTGTTAGCGCTACAAATGGTGTATCATTAGGGTCAATTGCTTTTAGAAGAATTTCTGTTTGTTTTAAAAGGTCTTGGGGCAATAAACGTTCGTCAATGAAAGTTATGTTATGCGTTACAAGACTTTCAAGTTCTGCTAACTCGTTTTCAGAAAGCTTAGTTAATTTCAAAAGCCGATTACGATGCCGATTTATTTCTGTTCGCAAATAATCACAACTGTAAAAATTGAAAATGCCCTTTTGAGTTAAGTAATATTTTACCAATTCTACTGCTCGAATTTAAGATAGCACTAAAAATAATATTTGTGTCAACAATAACTCTCACTTGATTACTTTTGCTCTGTTTTTAGCCCACCATTTGCTGTTTATTTGGTCAGAAAGTTTATCAACTTCTTTTTGGTCAACCTTAAAACCAGCAGTCAACTCTTTGTAACGAGCATAGTTTAAGAAATCTTGCAGGTCTTCTGTGTCTACAGAAGCTGGTAGCCTAATAATTACTTCCTTTTTTGTCCGTTCAACTAACATAGTTCAATCTGTTTTTTCGAAGTTACGAATTTCTATTGTTATTGGCAAGCTTTGTTGTTCAGTTGCAGGATTTAGAAAGTGCAATAATTGCCATAATAATTACACTTAAAATAATCTGATAAACTAAAGCATTTCCCATTGTCTTTGCACCTTCCTTTATGCCAGCTTTTGTCATCCCCTTTAACTCTTCAATTGTCTGCTTGGCTAAATTAACAGCTTGCTTTTTTGCGTTGTTTGTCCACCGCTTTAAAATCTCATCATCCACATCAAAGTCTGTATGAGTATATGTCTGTTCAAAAGGTTTGTGTGTCTTTTGTTTTGGTTCTTCCTGTCGAGTTTTTTCCTGTGTTGAATGTTGCTGTGTTGTTGATTGCTGCTGTGTCCTTTGCTTTATAGTTTCTTCAAACTGTTTGAACTTTCTATATTGATAGTCGTATTTCTCCTTTGCTTGTTCGTCTAATAAAATCAGCTTTGCTTCATTAAGAAGTTGCATTTTTTCTGTTGTATCCATTCCAGGGTTTCGGTCTGGATGCCATTTTAATGCTTGCTTCTTGAAGGCAGATTTTATTTCTTCAGCAGTTGAAGTTTGGGGTATTTCAAATAAAGCGTAATAGTCAACAAACATTCTTAACTTTTGTCTAATTGATTATTGTCTTTATTATTTTCATTTTTCTTTTCGCTCTCAGGTTTCCATTTCCAGATTGCTGTTATTGCAGCAAGCATACCTAAAGAGAAGATTACGCCAATTGAACCGCCACCACTCTTTGTACCTTGTGCTTCATTTAAACCTGCAATAATAACTCCTCCTATCATAAGAGCAAAAAGTTAAACCGATTTTTGAAAGTGTTCGCATTTTATTGTGTTTTAGGGTTATTGTTTAGTTATTTTAACTGATGACTTGATACTGAAAAATGTTGTTGCCCAATTATTATCGTCTAAACGATATTCAAAGGTTATTGTATGAAGTCTGTCATTATTTTGAAGCATATAAATTTCTACTAAAACAGGTTTATTACTTCCAATTTGTCGCTTATAACCAAATTTAATAGCATTCTGATTATTGAGTTTTGTAACAGTAGCTGAATGCCATTCTAAAATTGTTGCGTTTGCTCTTGATGCTTCACTTTCAATTTGATTTTTAAAAGTTGAATTAACTTCGTTTGCTTCCGCTTGAGTGAGTGCTTCTGTTAGTTTTTTAAAATCGCCAGTGTTCCCTTGCTCAACTCTAATAAATACACGAGCATAAGTGGAAAAACTTTTGTCATTATAATTGTTTAAATTCTTTTGTTGAAAAATTACTTTAGAAGCAATGATGCCATTTATTTCTTTTGAATGGTCAACCGCTTCTTTGTAAGAACCTCCTTGTATTTCCATATTTGAGGGAAGTCCAATGGAACCTACACCTTCGATTTTTACTGTTGTCAAACTTGTTGTCTGTGCAGATGCTGTTAACATAAATAGACAGCAAGCAATTGTTAGTCTTAGATTTTGCATAATGTGGGGTGTCGTGTCTTACCCTGAAATAGTTTGACCATTTTTTGGTTAAATATTTGTTTGTTTTTACCGTGAATATTGATAACTT
>JASGCX010000019.1:38980-58386 GCA_030053925.1 Flavobacterium sp. | reverse complement strand
CCATCACCCATGACCCATCACCCATGACCCATCACCCATGACCCATCACCCATGACCCATCACCTATGAACCATCACCCATGACCCATCACCCATGACCCATCACCTATGAACCATGACCCATCACCCATCACCCATCACCCATCACCTATGAACCATGACCCATCACCCATCACCCATCACCCATGACCCATCACCCATGAACCATCACCCATGAACCATCACCCATGACCCATCCCCCATGAACCATCACCCATCACCCATCACCCATGAACCATCACCCATGAACCATCACCCATCACCCATGACCCATGACCCATCACCCATGAACCATCACCCATGAACCATCACCCATCACCCATGACCCATGACCCATCACCCATGACCCATGACCCATCACCCATGACCCATGACCCATCACCCATGACCCATCCCCCATGAACCATCACCCATCACCCATCCCCCATGAACCATCAACCATGAGCCATCACCCATGAACCATCACCTATGCCCTAGCAACCTGCAACCTGCAACTTATAACTTGCCTAAGCGTATCTTTGATTATAAACTACAAATTTACAATCTTATTTTTTATGGACGTAAATGACGCACAATTGCCTCAAGAAGCGCAAACACCTTTTACCACTTTTCAAGATTATATACCAAAGCAACAGGTACCTACAAAACAACCAATTAGCTACTTTGGTCAGCTTGCCATATTACTTGGTTTTTCAAGTGGCGGTTTCCTCATTGCAATAATCTTATCTGCTATTATTTTTCTTGTAATGAAAGGTGGCAGCAGCCTTTCTTCACTTACAGAAACAGAATTGTTGAAGCCAGAAAATGCCAACATAAATAAAGTTATTCAGCTAGTAAGTACTTTCTTTTTGTTTTTTGCACCTGCTTTTTTGTTTGCACTAATTGTAAATGGCAAGCCTTTTAACTATTTGGGTTTTAATAAAAAAGTATCGCCTAAGCAGTTGGCACTTGTAATATTGGTAGCATGTACAGGCTTGTTTTTAAGTGGTGCTTTGGGCCAATTGAACCAACTAATACCAATAAGTAAAGGTGCAAGAGGGTATTTTCAAGAATTAGAAGATAAATACATTGACCAAATGCAATCGATAGTGCAACTAAAATCGGTAGCAGATTATATTATTAGCTTGTTCATCATTGCATTGGCACCAGCAATTTTAGAAGAGTTATTTTTTAGAGGTGCTTTGCAGCAATTACTCACTAATTGGATTAAAACACCTTGGATAGCCATAGCAATTACAAGTATTATTTTTAGTGCCATTCACTTTAGTTATTTTGGTTTTTTGCCAAGGGCTATGCTAGGTGCAGTGTTGGGCTTATTGTTTTATTACAGTAAAAATATTTGGACCAGTATTCTGGCGCATTTCTTAAACAATGCTATTGCCGTAACACAAATATACTATTTGTCGTTCTCTAGCAAGATTGATAAAAAACTATTGAACGATTTAGACAAAATTCAACCAGTGGGCTGGCAAATTGCACTTTTAGGTATTGCGAGTGCTGTAGCAATGGTTGCATGGTTACACTTCTTTAAAAAAGAAAGCAACAAAACATTAGTACAAGTTCATTTAGAAACAGCCTAGCCACATGCAACAATGGTATTTATTACACAAAACAAGTAGTTACGCCGAGGCAAATATTATTGAGGGTATGCTGGCCGAAAATCAAATTCCTGTGCAGCTACTAAACAAGCAAGATAGCAGCTATCTCAACTTTGGCGATATAGAAATATTGGTACCAATGGCACTTAAAAATGTAGCACAAAACCTGCTACATAAGGCACTTTTAAACTAAATACTAGTTGCTAGTTGTGCTACCGATATTTTACTTTTTTTATTACAAATCCCAAACTATAAACTTCAAACTATAAACTCAGCCATGGCCTTCAATATTCAAACCTTTAAAACACGAGCATTTACAGCCCTCATATTTGTAGCAGTAATGCTTGCAGGCTTGTTGTACAATCATTGGAGCTTTTTAGCATTGTTTACAGTAGTACATTTTGGTTGCTGGATAGAATACCAAAAACTAGTTGGTTTAATAGACCCTGCGTATCAAAACATATCTTCGTTTCATAGAAACACCATCATGTTATTGGGCTGGAGTTTTATGCTTTACATGACTAATGATGCGTACAAAATTGGTCGCATACCAGTGCAGGCCATTGGCTGGTACGGCATCATGCTGTTTACCATTGTATTTTGCCTAACCGAAATTTTATTAAAAAAGAACTTGAATGTAAAAGCCTTAGCACATTCGGCTTTTGGGCTTGTATATATTTCTTTAAGTTGGGGGTTAATGATGGGTTTAAGAAACGATGGCCTGTTGTTTAAAGGCACAAGTTTATTCTTAAATTTTGGATGGGCAGTTCCTGTGGGTTTAATTGCTAGCATTTGGATTAATGATACCATGCAATACCTTGTTGGTTCATTTATTGGCAAAACACCTTTCTCTAAAATTTCGCCTAAAAAAACATGGGAAGGCACCATTGGTGGCTCTTTTTTATGTATGGCACTAGCTACATTCATTCCTTTTTTTATCACCCAATCTTTTAATGTAGAAATCATTGGCATTGCTACAATTGCGGCTATATTAGGCACACTTGGCGATTTGCTAGAAAGCAAACTAAAACGTATGGCTGGCGTAAAAGATAGTGGCCAAATAATGCCTGGTCATGGTGGCTTTTTAGACCGTTTCGATTCTTTATTACTAGCTACGCCATTTGTTTGGTTGTTTGTAAAGTTGATAATGAACTAAACAGGGCAAACGCATTAAAATTGTCGATATTTCTATGGGTTGATGCCTCACCAGCCGATAAAAAAATGCAATTATAGGTTTACGCTAGGCTATTCTTGGTTGTAGAAATGTCACTTTAGGTTTACGATAGGCTATTCTTGGTTGTAGAAATGTCATTCTAGGTTTACGATAGGCTATTCATGGTTGTAGAAATGCAATTCTAGGTTTACGATAGGCTATTCATGGTTGTAGAAATGCAATTCTAGGTTTACGATAGGCTATTCATGGTTGTAGAAATGCAATTATAGGTTTACGATAGGCTATTCATGGTTGTAGAAATGTCACTCTAGGTTTACGCTAGGCAATTCATGGTTGTAGAAATGCAATTATAGGTTTACGATAGGCAATTCTTGGTTGTAGAGATGTCATTCTAGGTTTACAATAGGCAATTCATGGTTGTAGAAATGTCATTCTAGGTTTACGCTAGGCAATTCTTGGTTGTAGAAATGTCATTCTAGGTTTACGATAAAGTTTGAAACAAGCAAGCTGTTACACCACATAGCAATTGTTTTAAATAAATAGAGTTTAAGTATTTAGTTCACAAATCAATTGCCCTTTTGCTTTAGCAAAGGGAGAATTAGTGATTTTAGTGGGAGGCTTTAGCCACATTTATAGTAACGCACTCTTAAACATTTGTGGCTAAAGCCAATAAATAATCCATTTCTTGCCCCCATCTAAAGGATGGGGGCAAGTGATACCTAGCCTTGGTTCGTGTAGGTGGTTTAAATGGTTCGTGAGGACACGAACCAAGGCTGGGATCGGCTAATTACAATTCTTTACTAATGTATCCATCTTTTTGTTAATAAAATTTTGTAGCAACAATGTGTCTTCAGAATATCTAAGAATATCTCTTATAACGCCACGAATAACAATTACACTATCTCCCTTTATTTCCCACTTCCCATTAGTAACTACATCATCGTCATCATATTTATTTCTTTTACGTTTTTTATCATAAAATAAGTACGTACAATGCCCATTACTATTAAATTTATAGCTATAAGCGGCTCGCCCTAAAGATGCTGATAGAGAGTCATGCATATCCCAATGACAGGATGATGTTATGTTTAAAACAATTTTACTATGGTTATCAACTTTACATTGACTAGCAGTCAATATAATTAATATGAGCCACAATAAGTAAGAGTATTTATTTATTGTCACCTTCATTTTCAATCTTTTTATAGTTCACAGTACCCTCAGCCGTGGTTCGTGTCTGTGGTTTAAATGGTTCGTGAGGACACGAACCAAGGCTGGGTATTTAGTTCACAAATCAATTGCCCTTTTGCTTTAGCAAAGGGAGAATTAGTGATTTTAGTGGGAGGCTTTAGCCACATTTATAGTAACGCACTCTTAAACATTTGTGGCTAAAGCCAATAAATAATCCATTTCTTGCCCCTCATCTAAAGGATGGGGGCAAGTGATACCTAGCCGTGGTTCGTGTATATGGTTTAAATGGTTCGTGAGGACAGGAACCACGGCTGGGTATCTCTTTTATATCCATATCTCTTTGCTTTTATGAGTGGAAAAATATTTTGTGCGATTTTTTCAACTCCAAATAGATAATTAATTTTTTTATATCATAATATAGTTTTAATAACTCGAAATTAGTTTCTTTTATAGAAATCATTGCAATATCTTTTTTACCTTTGTAGAAATTTAAAGGATATAACAGCAGGTACTATAATTAAGCGAATAAGAGAACATAAAGGACTGATGCAAAAAGAAGTTTCGGCTCATTTGGCTATCGGTAACAGCAATTATAACAAGTTGGAAAACGGACATAGGGATTTATCCGTAAAGGAACTACAAAAGCTCTCTATCCTTTTTAATATGACAACAGATGCGATTTTAAACTATGGTAATGTTGTACCTACTGCCGTTAATGTAGAGGGCAAACCTGATTTTGAAAAATTGCATTTAATCAACCAACTGCAAGAAGACGACAAAAACACCGTCTATAAAATCATTGATACAATGCTTACCAAACAAAAAATTTCAAACGTTCTTTGAACAAAATATTCAAACAGCAAAATAGTATGAGACACGTAACCGTATATACAACAGATAAGGAATACAGCCACTTTATAGAACTGGCTAAAAATCTACATTACGTTAAAAAAATAGAGACTGATGACGAGCCTACAAAAGAGGAGATTGTAAGCAATTTGAAAAGAGGTTTTGAGGAAATGCAACTAATTAAAAAAGGCAAATTAAAAACCACCTCTTTAAACGATTTTCTGAATGAGTTATAAAATTGAACTTACAGACAACTTTAAAAAGGAAGCTAAAAAACTGATTAAAAAACATGCTTCGCTTCGTACAGAAATTGTAGCGCTTGGTAAAGAACTTGCCAAAAACCCAACTACTGGAACACCTTTAGGCAATGATGTTTATAAAATACGCCTTGCCATCGCTTCAAAAAATAAAGGAAAATCAGGCGGTGCAAGGGTTATCTCTTTTGTGAAAATTATTGATGAAACTGTTTACTTATTATCCATCTACAACAAAGGCGAAAAAGATACTATGACCGATAATGAAATTAAGAAACTTATTAAGGGCTATATAATCGAGTAGGAAGTAAGGGATTATTTCACTTACTGTACGCTCACACCTAGCCTTGGTTCGTGTCTATGGTTAAAATGGTTCGTAAGTACACGAACCACGGCTGGAGCTGGTCAAGCTAAGCATAACTATAATAATCCATAATTACATCCATCATAGAAAACAAATGGCAGACTTCTTTGAACTCACAGCTAATTTGGTGAATAGATTTTCCCATATCAGAAATAGGTATATCTTCATATTCACCAACATTCATATTATTAAGGTATAACTTAGGATTAATACCAAACACTGGATATCTCATTTCATAAACATCGTTGTTATGATATAAAATAACTTTTGAGAGTGTAACTTTAATTCTACACTCAATATCATTTTTTACAAAAGTAATTTTGTGACCAAAATCAATTCGAAGAAAATATTTTTGCTGAGATTCTGCTATTAATTCATTATTCAAATTATAAAATAAAACCTTGTCACCAAGATATCTACTTTTTCTAATCGCAGAAAATACCAAAAAGTCTGATTCAAAGGCTTGGTATTGATTATAGTTCCTCACTACATTGTATACTATCATATGCTCAGTTTATTGCGATTCCCAGCCTTGGTTCGTGTCCTCACGAACCATTTGTATGCTGTATTTGTATGCAATTAAAATTATTATCTCTCAGCCGTGGTTCGTGTCTGTGGTTTAAATGATTCGTGAGAACACGAACCAAGGCTGGGGTAATACCGCTTAATAATGGCTTTAGTAAACATAATTGTTGGGTTTATTGATTAATAAAAAAGAGGAACGCTTATAGAAAATGGTATTTGCAAACAAGAAAATAGCCCCTGCAACTTGCAGCAAGCATTTTACAAACTGAAAAATAGGCGCTGCAACTTGCAGGAAGCATTTACACCACCTAAAAATGGCCGCTGCAATATGCAGCGAGCATTTTTTACACCTAAAAACACGTGCTGCAACTTGCAGGAAGCATTTTTTAATACAGAAGATGTGATTATTTGAATAATTGACCATTATACAACTTGTAATAGACGTTTACTTATACCGATAATCAAATATAAGCAGTGGTATTATAAAACACACAAAAGGCTACTTTTTTTAAGGCTTCTTTTCAGCGTAAATCTCAGCCGTGGTTCGTGTCTGTGGTTTAAATGGTTCGTGAGGACAGGAAGCAAGGCTGGGGGCAATTTGGCATGTGCATAAATTTTTATCCTTCAAAAATTATGTGCATAAAAAAATATTTTCTTGCTGTAAGCCGCCGAGCCGACCGAAGGGAGGAGAAAAAAACCGCTTACATTTTGCAAGCGGCTTTTTTGTTAATACGGTTAGCTATTTTCAACAATAAAATCCATTGATAGAGGTGGGGTAATAATTACATCAATATTATCCTTTTCCAAATTTTTTTTAACTGTAAATGCGACTTGCTTTTTTTCTAAATCAGTAAGCAGTAACATGCCTGCTCTCTTTATATCTTCTCTGAATATTTCTATCGTTAATTTATTTCCCTGTATGTTGTTGGTATCAATATAAAAATCGTCTTTCCCATCAAAATATTTTATGCCGCCTCTACCTAAATATGTTATTGGCTTCTTTCTAAAAAGAAAATTTAAAAAACTCATATTGTTACTTGATGTAGGTGATTATGTTTAGCCCTTTTGATACTAATGTTGACAGTTCATATTTAAACCATGTTGCACCCTCTTACTTTTGATAAATCCATAAACATGTGAATATCTCCAGCAGCCCCTTTGGCAAATTGTTTTGATGCAAAATTCCAAATTCTACCTGTCATTCTGTAAGAAGTTTTTTCCGTGTGCCATGCTAATGTTTTACCTGCTGTGGTCATTTCTAAAGTTGTACCGCCATTTAAAAGAGCATGTTCTGTTGCTGATGCAAAAGCCTTGCCTGCTGTACCACCAACTGACCAAAACACCGGACCTGTGGCACTTCCAAACCATCTAAACATTCCAATCCTGGGTACTGGAATAAACAAGGAAGGAAACTCAACAAAAACCGCCATTTGTGTAGCTTTCCAATCTTTATATGCCTGAAGAGTTCTCTCAAATTTTGCCTGATTATTTAGGTAATAGTCATTCTCTCCACCTTGTATTAATTGAGCCCCTGCATTTTTTCTTTCTTCATAAAGCCATTGTGCTTCATTCCACATTTTCACATTGGCAGGTGTGATTTCTTTAAAGTGAGGATAAGCCCTCGCCATTAATGAATTATCCGTTTTCTTCTTCGCAGTAACTGTAACAGGGTCTAACCAAATTGTTTTTTCTCCTTTGTCATTTCCATTCATCCAACGGTTTCCTGAATTTTCCCTTGTATATCCATCATAAGTTGCACCTATGTGAGACATACCTTTTCTCTTACCACTTCCTTCGTACCATCTAACCTGTCCCTTATCAGAGCCTTTTGTATCCTTATACCAATCAGAACCATCAGGGTCAACCATCACAATTGGATTCCCTCCAGATGTTGAGTAAGAGCTTTCATCATCTTTTACAATCGGGTCTATATTCCATCTCCTCCCTATCCTGCTGTCGTACTCCCAAAATTCTGCGGTGTAACTATTCTCCCCAATTTCGGTGCTTTTCTCTTGCCCATTAAACCCATACCTATACCCACTATTAACTTGTGTAAACTTTCTACCAACTAATGCCATACCAAAAGGTGCATAATCATTGGCTGTAACTACATCTGCTTTATAGTAGTCTATAGAAGTGGTATTACTACTGTATTGCAGCTTTTTATCGCTTACTGTTACCAACACATTGCCTAGATGGTTGCTTAACTCAAAGAACTTGTTGCCTCTTCTAAAGATAGTGGTTGTACTAGTACTTGCTGTAGTAGTTACGTCAATATTTACATTATTAATACCTAGGCGGCTACTGCCGTATAAGTGTATTTCGGTTTGGGCAAGCCCCCCCACGCCCCCCAAAGGGGGGATAGTAGTAGCCCCACGCCCCCCAAAGGGGGGATTACCCAACGCACTCTATCCTCTTGATGAGCAAAAAACTGTAATTGTGGCTGTGTAGTGTTTAGAGACACGAACCAGGGCTGAGATGGGCTATTATAGGTTTACGCTAGGCTATTCTTGGTTATAGAAATGTCATTATAGCATTACGATAGGCTATTCGTGGTTGTAGAAATGCTATTATAGGTTTACGCATAGTAGCACAAAAAAGCCACCATTCTTTTAAGAAAAGTGGCTTTAAAAAGATTTAGAAGGTGCTTTATTTTTCTATACCTATTAATTCAACATCAAAAATTAAAGTGGAACCAGGTGCAATCATTGGGCCTGCTTGTTGGTCGCCGTAAGCTAATTCTGAAGGGATGTATAATTTCCATTTGCTACCTACGGTCATTAATTGCAAAGCTTCTGTCCAGCCTTTAATTACGCCATTCACAGGAAATACAATAGGCTCGCCTCTATCTACCGAACTATCAAACACTCTACCATCAATTAAAGTACCGTGGTAATGACATTTTACTTTATCGGTCATTTTGGGTTTAGTTGTATCTGTACCAGCTTTCACAACTTCATATTGCAAGCCGCTAGGTAATGTAACAACATTTGGACGTTTGGCATTAGCATCTAAAAACTTTTTACCAGCAGCTTTAGCCACAGTTGCTTTTGCCGACTGTGCTTTTTGCTGATAAGTACCAATGCAAGCATCTAAACCTTCATCTACAATAGCAAGTTTATTGCCTTTTAACACATCGCTTATTGCCTTTTGAAATAGCACTTGATTGATGCCATCGAAACCTTGCGTTTTAATGTTTTGCGCAATACGAACACCAAGTGCATAGCTTGCACTATCGGTATTGTTTTTTAATAGATTTACGGTGGCAGCAGGTTTAGCTGTAGCAGCGGGTTTGGCTGTGGTTGTTGGTTTAGCAGCAGGCTTTTTTACTTGAGCATTTACAGTAATAGCAGCAACTGTTAGGGTAAAAATAATCGCAACTTTTTTCATGATGTTGTTGTATGTTGGTTTAATAATTAACTAATTTATTGATGGCGGCATGCACTTTTTGAAAGCCAAATGTACTAAGTGTTTCATCCATTAAGGCTTTAATTTCTTTGGTACATAAATTACCTATAGAGCCTTCGTGAAGCCCCTGCCCTGCTTCTTCCAAAGGGGGTGGGGTAAAAGTGTCATCTTCAACTTGCTTGCCTATTATCTTATAAGCATCTCTAAAAGCAACGCCCTGCATTACCAATTTATTCACTTCGTCTACTGTAAATAAATATTTATATTTTTCATCGGCCAATATATTTTGTTTCACAGAGATGTTGCTTAACATTAAAGTGGCCATTGCAATACAATCTTTTAAGGTTTTAAACGCAGGAAACAAATGTTCTTTTAGCAATTGCAAATCGCGGTGATAACCACTTGGCAAGTTAGTGGTGATGATGGTTATTTCGTTTGGCAATGCCTTTATACGGTTACAATGGCTGCGAATGAGTTCAAATACATCGGGATTTTTTTTGTGTGGCATAATGCTGCTGCCAGTTGTAAGCTCTGCCGGAAAAGATACAAAGCCAAAGTTTTGGTTTAAGTACAAACACATATCCATACTTAACCTTGCCAATGTATCGGCCACATTTGCCAATGCTTGTGCCGTAATGCGTTCGGCTTTTCCACGGCCCATTTGTGCGTACACCACATTGTAATTAAGGTTCTCAAAACCTAACAATTGTGCGGTTAATGTTCTATTGATGGGAAAAGAAGAACCATAACCTGCCGCAGAACCCAATGGATTTTTATTTACAATTTTATAAGCGGCTTGCAAAGTAATCACATCGTCTACCAAGCCCTCGGCATAAGCGCCAAACCATAAACCAAACGATGATGGCATGGCCAATTGCAAGTGCGTATAGCCAGGTAATAGATCGTTTTTAAAGGTTTCGCTTTGCTGTTGTAGCAATTCAAAAAAAGGCACAATAGTAAGTACCAGTGTTTCTATTTCGCTGCGCAAAAACAGTTTTAAATCTACCAATACTTGGTCGTTTCTACTTCTTGCCGAGTGAATTTTTTTACCTACTTCACCTAGTTTGTTAGTTAACAGAAACTCAATTTGTGAGTGTACATCTTCAATTGAATTTGAAATTTGGAATTTAGAATTTAAAGTATCTGCATAAATATTTTGCAGTTCTTTTACTAAAATATTTTTCTCATCAACAGTGAGCAAACCAATGGTAGCAAGCATTTTGGCGTGTGCAATATTGCCCAGCACGTCGTAAGGTGCTAGCAATAAATCCATTTCACGGTCTTTGCCCACTGTAAAGGTTTCAACTTGTTGTAATGAGGTTATATTTTTTTGCCAGAGTTTCATGTTGCTATTACAGGTGTTTTTTTAGTACTGCTTCTTTTTGTTGGGGAATTTGCTAACTTTTACTTTAGGAAAGCTAATTTGCGTATTTTTTTCCTTTTATGTAATCTTCCACCGAATTTATAAATTCAGAAAGATGGGTTATTGTAAATTCTTTGAAATGAATTAGTCCAAATTCAATTATTTTAATTTCACCATTTACTTCCTTTGTTTGCCCACTGAAGCTTAAATTTCTCCCAATTTGCCCAAACGAATATTTACCATGAGCAAGCTCGTTTCTTTTCGCTTTTATATTTGTTAAAGCCTTTCCATTCGGATAATCTTTATAGCTAAATTCTTTAAAACTTAGCCCTAGTTCATTTGATAATTGTCTAATTTTATTTGGGGTAATTGTACCACCATAATCAATAGTTTTGATGAGTAAATCAATTGGAAAATTATTTATAATTTCTTCAATATAAACAAAGCTTTTTTGAGATATACTTTGATGGGTTTGCGCTTCTTCATTTTTGAATTTGGTTTTTAACCAGAATTTTTTTAGTTGAGGCGTTATGCTTTGGTAAGTGATTTTCTTATTTTTCAATTCTTCAAAAATCTCAATAATAGAATGATAAACAGATGATTCGATTAAATTATAAAGCAATAAAAATCCATTTGCTTTTAAAATCTTAGCTAAATTTTCATCAATTAATTGTGAACCTTGTGTATAATCAAACTGCTCAATATTTTGTAAAAAAGTATAATATCGTTCTATTTCTTCAACTCTTAAATTAAACTCTTCTCTAACCATTTTAACTTATTTTTCCTAATAAAGAATCTCTCACAAATTCAATTCTACCTACAACTTTGTTTTTATTATTTGCTGCATCTGACGTAGTCCATCTTTTAAATTCCTTTGAATCAATCCAATCGGAATAATTGGGAACTAAATTCGGCTTCTCTTTTAATGCCAAATTTGTTCCTACTGTGAGTGCCTCAAAACGAACTTTAGGGATAGTGTTTGAAGTAGCTGACTTTTTTAACCCATTAGGTAAATGTTTTTTAATAAATTCAAATGTTCTGTTAAACTCTTCTAGTTTTTCTGTTTCATTAAAGCCATTTTTGCCCTTTCTTGAAATATATAAATCGATGAAATGCCTAACTGAATGTTCGAAAGAAAGATAATCCTCGGAATAAGCAAAAAACCTTGACAAAAGCTCTTCTTTTGACCCTCTTAGCTTATCCTCTTCTTTTTTGGAAGTAAATAATGTATTAAATAAAGGGCTTTCAATAGTTTTAAGTATAAATAAGTAAAACTTATTTTTTGCAAAAGCCCCTTTTCTCACTTCCGCTGGTGTTAAATTTAAGCTTCCTGTATTAATTCTACTAAATATTTCGGCATAAACGCCCTCATCGGCACCTTCTAAAATTACATAATAACGAATACCTAGTGCATTGAATTTTCTTTGCCGTGTGTGATGTAAATCTGAGAATTTAAGCCCATTTAAAGTATCAAGCAACTCTAAATCTTGCAACACTAATTTATCATTAACAAAATTGTAAAGTGTAGACAACCGTTGTACACCATCTATAAGTTCCATATTAGCAAACTCATCTTTCAATACCACAAATAATGGTGGCATTGGAACTCCCAAAAACAACGATTCAATATATTTACTTTGTTTGGGGTTTTCCCAAACGTGTTTTCTCTGAAAATCTGGGATATAAATAGATGCCGTAGTAGCTTCTGAATTTATATACTGCTTGTCTTTTATAAACTTCTTTAATAAATCTGAGACTTCTAATTCCCTTAAATTATAGTCATATTCTTTTTCAAAAGTTCTGATTTGCTTTTCAACCTCCTCTAAGTTTATTTTCTCTGCATTAGTCTTCATAACCATACTCTTTTAAATGTTGCTTGATGCTTTTTGCTATTACCTCGCCCAATTTTACGGGAACAGCATTGCCAATTTGCCTAGCTATTTCGGTGGTATTCATTGCATTTACATTTTCTGCAAATTGATAATTAATTGGAAATGTTTGCAAAAGAGCAGCTTCACGTAAAGAGATGGCTCTATCTTGGGTAGGATGTCCAAATCTACCATTACCATAACCGATACAATGAGTAGTCATTGTTGGTGAAGGTTTTTCCCAAATCATTCTGCCATAAACACTTGGATATGATTTTCCACTTTCTTTTTTATGGCAAGTCAATTTCAAACCCTCATCCCAGTCTTTCCAACTACCACCATAAGGTGTTGCTTGAATTCTTTTTTTATTAAGAGGTGTTAGTTTTCTACTAAAATGAAATGGATCTTTTTTGTACTTTTCACCATCTGCTATTTTTGGTAAATTACCAATGGCATCTTTTACCGTTACATAATTTTCTTTAGAATGAGTTTTTGGTATTAATTGTATTGCACCCAATTTAGAAGCTAATAAAATTAATCTTTTTCTATTTTGTGGTATTCCGTAATCTGGACACATTATAACCTCGTAATTTACATGATAGCCCAAAGTTTTGAGGGTAGAAACGAAATCTTCAAAAACTGGTGCTTTTTTAAAATTGAGTAACTGTGCTACATTTTCCATAGAAACTATTTCGGGTTGAACTTCATTAATCAACCTCGAGAACTCATACAAAAGTTTCCATTTATCATTTTCCTTCTCCTTGTCTTTAAACATATAAGATGAAAAGTTTTGGCAAGGTGCACAGCCTACTAAAATTCTTATATCTGCATTATCAAATAAAGTGTTTAATTCGTCTTTATGTATTTCGGAAATACTATTAGAGATAAATTTTGCTGCATTGTTTTTTTCAAAAGCATATTTACACGAACCATCAAAATCAATACCTGCAACTACATCAAAATTTTCTTGAACAAACCCGTGTGACAAACCGCCTATACCACAGAATAAATCTACTACTTTTATATTTTCTAGCGCAAATTTATAAGGCTTATTTACAAAAATGCCCTGCGCATTTTCTTTGGGCAGAAAACCAAGCTTTTCTATAAAATGTTTTTGGTTCATTTGGGGTGATAATAAACGGATGTTAGCTACTAAGTTACATGCTTGTTCTTTAACGTAAAAAGTATGGGGATAATTTTATAAAACCAGCAATTATCTAATTATTTTATCAAGCAGCCTAATATACGTTGCTACACCATCTTCAATTTCAGTTATGTAAATGTATTCGTTTGCTGTGTGGCTTCTTGCGCTGTCGCCTGGCCCCATTTTTAAAGTAGCAAAAGGCATCAATGCTTTATCGCTTGTTGTAGGCGAGCCATAATAACTTTTACCTAATGCAATACCTGCTTTTACCAAAGGATGATCTAGTGCAATAGACGTTGATTTCATTCGTGTAGTACGTGGCTTAAATTGACTTTTAAGGTTCGCTTTTAACGCTTCTAAAATTTCTTCAAAAGTGTACAATTCATTTACACGTACATCTATTACAAACTTGCATTGCGATGGTACTACATTGTGCTGTTTGTTTTCTGTTTCTATAACTGTTACGGTCAATCTCGATTCGCCTAGTAAATCACTTACTTTTTCAAACTTATAATTGCGTATCCAGTTTATATCGTCAAGTGCTTTGTACAAGGCATTTTCGCCTTCGTTTCTTGCAGCGTGGCCAGCACTACCTTGCGCTGTACAATCTATCACCATTAAGCCGCGTTCTGCTACCGCCATTTCTAACTTGGTTGGTTCGCCTACAATACCAAAGTTGATATTGCCTAAATAAGGCAAAACCAATTCAATACCATTTACACCACTAATTTCTTCCTCGGCGCTAGCGGCAAATACTACATTGTACAACAAGTTTTCTTCGTGATAAAAATGTAAGAAAGTGGCAATTAAACTTACCAAGCAGCCGCCTGCATCGTTACTACCAAGACCAAATATTTTACCGTCTTTTTCTAATGGAAAAAATGGATCGATGGTATAGCCTTTATTGGGCTTTACGGTATCGTGGTGCGAGTTAAGCAAGATGCTTTCTTTGTTTACATTGTAATGCTTGTTTTTAGCATAAATATTATTGCCCATACGAGCAAAAGGAATACCGTGGTTTTGAAAGAAACTACACAAAATTTCTGCTGTATCGTTTTCTTCTTTGCTAAAAGATGGCGTGGCAATTAACTGCTTTAATAAATCAATTGCATCTGCTGTAATACTTGTCATTGTTGTATTTGAGGGTAATAAATGTGTTTTACTAATTAACAATAGCCGTACCACTATTGCCATTAATAAGCTCTTGTAATTGTTCTGCTTTACCAATAATTACCTTGCTTACACCACTATTAATGGCTGCAAAGGCATTATCTAGTTTTGGTATCATGCCTGCAAAAATTATTTGCTGTTCTTTCAATTCTTGGTAAAAAGTTGGTGTTAAAGTTGCCACTACCGAATCATCGTTATTTACATCAAGTAATACACCTGCTTTCTCAAAACTGTAAATCAGTTCTACATTGTAAATGCTGCTTAATGCTTTTGCTATTTCTTGTGCAATAGTATCTGCATTGGTGTTTAATAGCAAGCCGTTTGCATTGTGTGTAATTGGTGCCAATACAATAGTTATTTGCAGTGCCAATAAACTTTGTAATAAACCAGTATTTACGGCATCTACATCGCCTACAAAACCATAATCGATGCCCCCTAAGTTAGCCGCTCTTTTGTGCGATTGAATAGCATTGCCATCTGCACCGCATAAGCCTAAAGCATTGCAACCGTGGGCTTGCAACTGCGCTACAATGTTTTTATTTATTAAGCCAGCAAACACCATGGTTACAATCTTTAAGGTTTCGGCATCAGTAATTCTTCTGCCATCAACCATTTGTTGCTTTATACCAAGCTGTATAGCCATTTTAGTGGCTTGGTTTCCACCACCGTGTACCAACAGTTTTAGGCCTTTAACAGCAGCGAAATCTTTTATAAAGGCAGTTAATTTTTGCTCGTTGTTAACAATATCTCCGCCAATTTTTATCACATATAATTTCTCCATTACAAATGCTTTAATATTTCTGATAATACTGCTTGTGCAGCCCAAACTCTATTACCTGCTTCTTGCGTAACCAAACTATTTTGCCCGTCTAAAATTTCGTCACTCAATTCTACATTGCGTCTCACTGGTAAGCAGTGCATTACTTTGGCATTATTGGTAAGTGCTAGTTTTTGGTTGGTCATCATCCATTTAGGATCGTTTTCGTACACTTTACCATAATCGTTGTAAGTACTCCAGTTTTTTACATACACATAGTCTGCATCTTTCAATGCTTCATCTTGATTGTGTGTAATGGTGGCTCCTGCCGTAAATTTTTCGGCCAATTCATAATCTTCTGGGTGTGTAATTACAAAATCTACTTCGCCCCAAGCAGTCATCCATTCTGCAAAGCTGTTAGCTACACATTGTGGTAGGGCCTTTACATGCGGTGCCCAAGTGAGTACAACTTTGGGGCGGCTGTTAGGTGTTAATCGTTGACTGTTGACCAAATCTTCTTTTATAGTGATGACATCTGTAAGACTTTGCAAGGGATGTAGCGTAGCACTTTCTAAACTTACTACGGGTACGCCTGCATATTTAATAAACTGACTAATGTACATTTCGCTGTAGTCATCTTCTCTGTTTTGCAAGCCCGGAAAAGTTCTTATTGCAAGAACATCAAAGTATTTACCCATAATGGGTGCAGCATCTTTTATGTGCTCAACGGTGTTACCGCTCATGATGGCGCCTTCTTCAAATTCTAATGCCCAGCCTTCTTTATCTACATTAAACACAATGGCTTCCATGCCTAGGTTTTTTGCGGCCACTTGTGTACTTAATCTTGTACGCAAACTTGGGTTTAAAAACAGTAAGCCTATACGTTTATTGGCTCCTAATGCTTTATCTATCAATGGATTGGCTTTGTATGCCAATGCCTTTTTTACAATACTGTTGATGTTGTTAACATCTTTAACCGATATAAATTGTTTCATACCCTACACCCTCATGGGTCATTATTATATTAATTACAAAATATGTATCGCAGTTTTCAAGTTGCCAAATATAACCATGCTGTATGTTTTTGGTTTTAAAAAAAATCTGCACAATTATTTAACAAACCTTAGTAGCTGTTATTGCTATAAAAAAACAAGCCACCTCTTTACAAGAGATGGCTGTTTTACTTACTAATCCGTACATCCAATTTATTTATTATTCTTTTATTACAATACCGCCGCTTATGCTTTCGGCAATTTTTGCTCTAATTTTTGCTTCAATTTCGTTGGCTAATTCGGGATTGTCTCTCATTAAACCTTTTACAGAATCACGACCTTGGCCTAATTTATTGCCTTCGTAGCTAAACCAGCTACCGCTTTTATTAACAATACCAAGTTCTACACCTATATCAATAATTTCGCCTACTTTGCTAATACCTTCACCAAAAATAATGTCGAACTCAGTAGATCTAAATGGTGGTGCTACTTTGTTTTTTACCACTTTTACTTTTATGTGGTTGCCTATTGCCTCGTCGCCATCTTTAATTTGTGCCGAACGTCTAATATCTAAACGAACAGACGCATAAAATTTTAAAGCGTTACCACCAGTTGTAGTTTCTGGGTTACCAAACATAACACCAATTTTTTCACGCAACTGGTTAATGAAAATACAAATGGTATTGGTTTTATTAATAGTAGCTGTTAACTTACGTAAAGCTTGGCTCATTAAACGAGCATGTAAGCCCATTTTACTATCGCCCATTTCGCCTTCTAGTTCGCTTTTAGGTACTAGTGCTGCAACAGAGTCAATTACTACCACATCTAAAGCACCTGAAAGAATTAAACGATCGGCAATTTCTAATGCTTGCTCGCCATAATCTGGTTGAGAGATTAGAAGATTATCTACATCTACACCTAGTTTTTGTGCATACGCACTATCAAAAGCATGTTCAGCATCTATAAAAGCACACATACCGCCAAGCTTTTGTGCCTCAGCAATTATATGTGTAGCTAAGGTGGTTTTACCGCTACTTTCTGGACCATAAATTTCAACTATTCTACCTCTAGGAATACCACCTACACCTAGCGCAGCATCTAGGCCAATAGAACCTGTAGAAATTACTTCCATTGGTTCTTTGCTTTTCTCATTCATCATCATCACACTGCCCTTACCATAGTCTTTGTCTATTTTATCCATTGTAAGCTTCAAGGCTTTCAACTTTTCTACATTGCTCATTGGTTGTAAATTTTAGCTATCAAATGTAATAATGGAACAAAATTAATAGAAATTAGTTATCAACACTAATTATTTTAGTAATTTTTTACTAAATTTTTGTGTTGGCATTTTTTTGCCGATAAATGTATGTACTTCTGTAATCAACACCCAATTGCAACGGAAGCCCGGTAAGTGCCAATGCTGCCGTGTGTTAGCAAAGGCTTGCAGGGCAAAATGAGGCAACTGCTGCTTGTGTTTAACAACTAATAAAAACGCTGCAATGCGGTGTTTTAAAGTATTGTATGTTTATAATTTCTCGTAAAGGGCTCTTAGCTTTTCACGTGTCATTATTTGCTCCCAATTTTTGCCAAGTGCGTTTTCCCACAATGGTTTCATGCCTAGGCTTACATTTATCATGGCATCAAACTGTTGGTTTGACAAGCCTTTACAAATACCTTCAGGAATAAAAATATCGTTATCGGCTACCATTTGTTTAAACTCGGCTACGCCTTTTGGATAAAACTCTTCAATGTGATTCATCACAATGCAGTTACCAATACCATGCTTAGTGCCTAGTAAATAACTTAAACCATAGCTTACTGCATGTGCTACACCTACTTGCGAGTAAGCAATGCTCATACCGCCTGCATAAGATGCCATCATAAGTTTATCGTCGCTTTCGTCAGTCCAAGTTTTTTTACCTAAGAAAATGTCTTGACAAATTTGTAAAGCCTTCTCGCCGTAGCTTTTGCTAAACTCATTAATAAAGTTACCTTCTAGGCTTTCTATACAGTGAATGTAGCAATCCATACCAGTGTAAAAACGCTGATTGGTAGGCGCATGTTTGGTTAATTCTGGGTCAAGCACAATTTGATCGAAGGGTGTAAAATCGCTGTTCATACCAAGCTTACGTGTGGGGCCTGTAAGTACCGTAGTTCTAGATACTTCTGCACCTGTACCACTTAATGTAGGAATACCAGCTTTATACACACCTGGAAATTTCACCAAATCCCAACCTTGGTAATCGGCACTGGAACCAGGGTTGGTCATCATTAAGCTTACCGCTTTTGCCAAATCCATTGTACTGCCGCCACCAATACCAATAATACCGCTTACTGTACCAAACTCGGCCTTTAGTTGTTGTGCCAACGCATCTACCTGTGTGGTTTTAGGCTCGTAAGTAACATCAACTAATATTATTTTATCCTTACCACGCAATGGTATGCGATTGGTTAAGGGCTTACCTTCAAAAAAATGGTCAACAAAAAAAATCATTGGCGCATCGGTTTTGCGCTGTGGTGCTAATATTTCGTCTAACTGGTTAAAGCTACCTCTACCATACACCACGTAGCTTACCATTTTAAAATTTCTAAACTGCATACCCTTATAATTATTACACGAATTAAAAGCAATTACTCGAATTACACGAATTGAATGACACGAATTAAAAGCAATTACTCGAATTACACGAATTGAATGACACGAATTAAAA
>JASGCX010000019.1:38816-38880 GCA_030053925.1 Flavobacterium sp. | reverse complement strand
GCAATTGCACGAATTACACGAATTGAATGACACGAATTAAAAGCAATTGCACGAATTACACGAA
>JASGCX010000019.1:28729-38716 GCA_030053925.1 Flavobacterium sp. | reverse complement strand
TTGAATTGCACGAATTAAAAGCAATTGCACGAATTGCACGAATTGAATTGCACGAATTACACGAATTGAATGACACGAATTGAAATACACGAATTGAAAGCAATTACACGAATTACACGAATTGAATGACACGAATTGAATTTTTGCAAGCCCTTATTTTTTGGTAGTTAGTTGTGACCAAACGCTGTTCATTTTCCAAAAGTTTATACGCTCAAAAGTAGTAGTACCACCATTGCTATACAGTTCTATGCCATTATTATTGGCATTGGCAAATAACTGTACTGTAAATACTGCCAAGCCATCGTTTGCATAAATTTCTACCATGCTTTTATCTAAAAAAATGTGTAGTTGCAACTTGCCATTTACCAATGGTACTTTGGCTTTGCAAATAGCAAGGCTATCGAAATTTTTATTGAAAGATGCTGTGCCCACATTGCTTCTATCTGTAAAAAGCGTTTGCGTAGCAGCATTGTAACCAATGGTAAAATAATTGCCATTGCCAACCGCAATTTTTACTCCTGCTTCGCCGCTAGTACGCTGCATTACACAATCCATTTCAAATACTTGACTTTTAACTGGCAGTGTATAGCTATTAGTAACCTTAACATTTGCGAAGCTAGCAGCAGCACCACGCAAAGAAGCAATATTAGCTATGGGCTGTTGTAATAACTGCCATTGGCTATTTACCTTTTTCACAGATAGTTTACGAGGTAAAGCCATTGCACCCTTCCACGGTGTAGTAGGAATATCGTTGGCATAATACCAATTGTTTACCCAACCTATAGCTACTGGCTGCTTGCTAGGTGTATTGTGATAAGCCACAGCAGCGTAGTATTCTGTGCCATAATCTTGTTTAAAAATTGTAGTAGTATGGTTTTGGTTGGTAAAATGTGTACCATTAAACTCGCCTACAAAATATTGCATGGTGGCGTTTTGTGAGGTAAACAGTACCCATTTGTAAGCACCCTGTTTACCGTTAACAGGTACTTGCATTAAATCGGGACATTCCCAAACACCACTGGTATCGCCAAGTGGCCCAAAGCTGCTTATTTGCTGCCATTGCTGTAAATTTTTAGAAGCAAAAAAGCCCACTTGATGCTCATTTGGAAAAGATAAAGCCATTATCCATTGTTGCTTAGGCTGGTACCAAAATACATTGGGGTCTCTAAAATCTTTCTTATGATAATTGAGCACAGGATTGCCTTTAAACTTGGTCCATGTAAGGCCTTTATTGTTACTAAAAGCAAGGTTTTGAGTTTGTAAAGTATCTGTGTGGCCAGTATAAATAGCCACTAAAGGTTGCGCACCATTAACCGAAAAACCAGAAGTATTTTTTGCATCTAATACAGCCGAACCAGAAAAAGCCATGATGCCATTTTCTTCTTTAATAGCTATGGGCAAATGCTGCCAATGCAGTAAATCTTTACTGGTAGCATGGCCCCATGTCATGTGGCCCCACACATTACCAAAAGGGTTCGATTGGTAAAATAAATGGTACACACCATTAGCATATACCAAGCCGTTGGGGTCGTTAATCCAATTTTGAGGTGTGGTAAAATGGTATTGCGGTCGGTAGGTTTCGTGGTATAGTTTGTTTTGTGCAAATGCTTGTGTGGTAAGGCATAGCAAGGCTAATAAATACTTCATAGTGCAAGATTGAGTAGTAACAAATTTGCTAGAAAATATGCTAGCAAGTAGCAAAGCCCATGCTGCAAACGCTTGAGGTGTACAATAACTTTAAACGCTTTTATGGGTACACAATAACTTTCGCTTCTAAAACTTGCTTATGTTATCTTACCCCATACGAATTGCTTTAATTGCCGCCCTTGGTGGCTTTTTATTTGGCTTTGAAACTGCCGTAATTTCTGGTGCAGAAAAAACCATTCAACAGTTGTGGACCTTAAATAGTTTTTGGCAAGGTTTTACCGTAGCTGCTAGTTTAATAGGTACTGTATTAGGCTCGCTAATAACAGGATTACCGGCCCAAAAGTATGGTCGTAAAAAAGTGCTTATTGCTATTGCCATTATGTATTTGCTATCGGCCATAGGCTGTGCTTTTAGTAGTATTTGGCTACTGTTTATTACGTTTCGTTTTATAGGTGGCGTTGCGGTGGGTGCTTCTAGCGTAGTAGGGCCTATGTATATTTCAGAAATATCGCCTGCGCACTTACGAGGCCGCCTGGCGGGTTCATTTCAGGTAAATATTGTAGCAGGTATTTTTGTAGCATACCTTACTAATTTTTTGTTTGCAGGCATTGGCAACGATGCTTGGCGCTGGATGCTTGGTGTAATGGTAGTACCTGCGGGTTTGTTTGCCATACTGGTGCGCACCATACCAGAAAGCCCACGCTGGTTAATACTAAACCATAGAGATGCAGAAGCCATACCAACTATGCAAAAAATAGGCGAAAGCAATGTGCAGCAAGCTATTGAAGCTATTAAAAACTCGGTAGGGCAACATACCGAGCAGTTGTTTCAGAAAAAATATGCCAAGCCAATTGTGTTGGCTGTAATACTTGCCATGTTCAACCAACTATCTGGCATTAACGCAATTATTTACTATGCACCACGCATTTTTGAAATGGCTGGGTTTGATAAAGCGCAAGCATATTTACAGCCTGTATATATTGGCGCAGCCAACTTATGTTTTACACTTTTGGCCATGAACTTTATTGACCGCTTTGGCAGAAAAACCTTGCTAATTATAGGTTCGGTAGGTATGATAGTGTTTTTAGGTTTAACCGCTTTTGCGTTTAGTGGTGGCACAGCAAGCAGCAGCGTGATGGTGTATTTAATTGGCTTTATTGCATTTTTTGCCTTCTCGCAAGGGGCTGTTATTTGGGTATTTATTTCAGAGATTTTTCCAAATTCGGTGCGCTCACAAGGCGGTAGCTTAGGCAGTTTTACGCATTGGATTATGGCAGCCATTATTTCGTGGAGTTTTCCTGTAATTGTAGAAGGCAGTACCAATGGTGGTTACTATTCGTTTATATTTTACAGCGTAATGATGGCCTTGCACCTAGTATTTGTGTGGAAGTTTTTGCCCGAAACCAAGGGCCGTTCGCTAGAAACTATTCAGAAAGAGTTGGGGATAGAATAAGGGTAGATTTTTGTGTTGGATGCTATGCTATTTTACAACCCAAAACGGTGTTAAAGTTTTTGTAGAGTATTGAAATATGTTGACTGCCAAACAGGGGATAAGTAAATCAAAATCAAAATTAAAAAAGCATATTTTAACCCTGCTTTTTTATCAAAAATGAGGCAAGTAAAATTAGGAAGCCACGCAGTTTGTAGAAACCCTATAATTAACATAAAAAAATTGCAGTATCGGAATTAGTGTTTTAATTTACAAATTATGAATGTTCAACCACATTTTATTTCACCTAAGTTTGAAGGAAAAAGGTTTGAAGACCATGCAATTCCTTTAGAACTTTTAGAGGACTTTGCTGCATTCGAGGAATTATTGATTGAAGTTGCAAAGTGGATTTATCTTAAAGAAAATCCGAATAGAAAACGTGTGCCTAACGGATTTACAGAAGGGTTTTCATTAAAATTAGCCTCTATTGGAGAAGGCAGTTCAATTGCAAATATTGTTATGGCTGCTGCAATAGGACTATTTCCTACAGAAAATAATAATTACTTTGAAAGAGCAAAAGAAAGCATTGTAAAATCTATTAACGCAGCAGAAAATAATCAAAATATAACTCAATTTATACCTGAAAATTTCTTAGGTTATTTTAATAAAATTGGAAAAAATTTAAAAGAAGATGAAAATATAAATTTTTCAAATAATATTGAATTTAGAGCAGTATTAAATAAAGAAACTAGAAAAAAACTTGTATTAGCTTCATCTACAATTACAGAGGTTATAACTCAAACAAAAATAAGAGGCTTTGTTCCTGAATTAGATAAAAGTACAAATTCATTTACTCTACAGTTAGTTAGTGGACAAAAAATAATTTTGTCAATTGAACCTCAATTTAAAAATACAATTTTTGAAGCTTTTGACAATTATGAAAAAGGTTTGAAAGTTATTTTAAATGGACTTGGAAAGTACAATAAAAATGATAAATTAGAAGGATTTGAAAGAATAGAACACATAACAATAATTGACAGTTTAGATGTAAGCGAAAGAATAGAAGAAATTTCAAAGTTGGAAGATGGTTGGCTTAATGGCGAAGGGAAATCACCTGAAAAACAAAATCTTATTTGGTTTACGAATATTTTTGAGAATCATTTTAAATCTTCATTACCATTGCCTTATTTATATCCTACAATAGATGGTGGGTTACAGGCTGAATGGAGCTCAATAAAGTCTGACATTTCCTTAAAAATAAATTTAGAGGATAAAACTGCGACAATTCACATATTAGAATTAACCAATGACAATGCAATTGAAAATTCATTTGACATTTCGTTAAAGGAAAGTTGGCAATCAATTAACACTATTATTGAAGAAAAATTATAAAAAGATTAATGGAAAAAGAAACATTACTGCACAGACAAGTTCATCCATCTTTTGTACAAGCCGATAAGATTTCAGTTCAAGTGTTTATTACTTCGCAAGTATTTAAACCTACCCCTAAAGATGACAACAAATTATCTGTCTATAATTCAGAAAAGTTTACAGCGAAAGAATCGTTTTCTCATTTTGTTTCTGAACCAAAAAATAATTCAATAGGCGTTGTTTCAGTTAATTTTGAAGAGTGCAATATTGAAGAATTAACTGTTGTTGAAGATAATTTACCTTTTGATGGTCATTGTCACATAGACTTTAAAGATTTAACTTCCAATCAAGTTGAGAAGAAAGCAAAAAAGTTAAAAATAGCCGCAATTAATAGAGGTTGGCAATACAAAGCTGAATAAGCCGAAAGCCCAACAAAAACAGTATAAAAAACAAAATATTAGGCTAAGTTTTTGGGGAAATCATCTTAGTATAAAGTACCTAATTTTATCACCGCAAAAACCTGTTTAAAAAGTTTGTTACACACCGCTAGTTTTTGTTCTTTTCTTTGCGCAGCACCTTATAAACCCGATAGCTATTGGGTTATGTACTTTCTGCAAGAGAATTAATTAAATACAATAATCTCAAAACCAAACCAGTAATGCCTTTTAATACCGCCACATAAGTTACTTTTGCGGCATGAATATTACCTCAGCTACATACGTGATATCGTCTGCCGATTATTTACAATGCCCTAAAGCCGATAGACCAGAATATGCTTTTATTGGTAGAAGTAATGTGGGTAAATCATCGCTTATAAACGCTATTACACAGCGTCAAAAGCTGGCCAAAACATCGGCTGCGCCTGGTAAAACACAGTTAATTAATCATTTTGCCATAGAAAGTTCTTCGGGCCAAAAAGGCATCAAAGACAAGTGGTACCTGGTAGATTTACCTGGTTATGGCTATGCTAAACGCTCTATGACTGATAGAAACCGCTGGGAACAAATGATAGAACATTATTTGCGCAAACGAGAAAATTTAGTAAACGTATTTGTACTAATAGATAGCCGCCACAGCCCACAAAAAAACGACCTTGAGTTTTTAACCCACCTAGCAAAATGGCAAGTGCCTTTTACGCTGGCTTTTACAAAATCGGACAAAGAAAAACCAACCGTAGTAGAAAGAAACGTAAAAGCATTTTTAGATGCTATGCGTGAAAGTTGGCAATTTTTACCACAAAGTTTTGTAACAAGTGCAGTGAAAAATAAGGGTAGAGAAGATATTTTGGCCTTTATACAAAACTGCAATAGCGAGTTTGGTAAAGAGCGTACCGAAATATAAGAGCGTACAAATTACAACTAGAGGTTGCGCAATGCTAACTGTTGTAGTAAAGCTTGGTAAATAAGCCTATTTAGTTACACACTTTATCTGCACAACAACTGCTGGCAAAGGCTTCGGGCTTGGCTTTAAAGGCAAAGCCCATACCTAAAATATAGCCCATGGCTTCTTTTAACGCATCGTTGCTTTTAAATGCAGGGTTGGTATTAATGTCTGCATGTACCTCCATTTCTATCTTGTACTCTATAAACAAGTCGCACAGTTCGTAGGCTATTTCAATACTTTTTGCTACTTCTACTAGCATCCTTTCTTTTAGGTGATACCGCATTTTTGTTTTCTCGTTGTGGATGTACATAAACCCACCGGCATGTTCACGTAAAAAAACAATTACTGTGGCAAACTCGGTTTCTAAGCCCTTTACCTGGCTATCGGTGCCAATACAAACTTTTAAACGTGTACCCTTTTCGGTTTCCTTAATAATGGCTTCACGCACTGCCGCCTTAATGGGCAAGTTGATGCTTTCTCCGTTAAATTTTCTCCAACGCATTTGCACTATGTTTTGCGTAATTTAAACCATAAAAATAATAGCATAGTCATCTGTTGATTATCTTATTATTAACAGCCTGTGCGTAAATGTAAAAAATGGCGTAAAAGCACGCTAAACCTGCGTTGTAAGGGGTTTTGTTTGTGAGCTTATGTGCTACTATTGGGCTTTGTTGCGTAGCAATACCCATAGCTTTCGCTAGGTACATGCTGTTTGCTATGCCCCTTTTATTGCAGGGTAGATAATAGCATATTTTACACCCAATATTTGTTTCTTTGTAGCAAACATTTAAAACTATCATGCGCCCTTTTGACGAGCAATTAGAAGATTTAGTAGCCGAAGCACTATATGAAGATGTGGGTACCGGCGACCATAGCACCATTTGTTGCATACCTGCACACAAACAGGGCAATGCTGTACTAAAAGTAAAGCAAGCAGGCATACTAGCAGGCGTAAGCGTAGCAGAAAAAATATTTAGAATAGTAGAGCCTACTGTGGTTTTTAAACCTTACAAAAAAGATGGCGATACCATGCAATATGGCGATATAGCTTTTGAGGTAGAGGCATCTATACATACCATACTTTCTTGCGAGCGACTAGTGCTAAACTGTATGCAACGCATGAGTGGTATTGCAACCCTTACACACCAATATACACAAAAGCTACAAGGCTATACTACCAAGCTATTAGATACACGTAAAACCACACCCAACTTTCGCCTACTAGAGAAAGAAGCCGTAAAAATAGGCGGCGGTATTAATCACCGCTTTGGCCTTTACGATATGATAATGCTTAAAGACAATCATATAGACTATGCAGGTGGGCTAGAACTAGCTATTAATAAGGCTTACAACTATGTACAGTTGCTACAGCCGGTGCTTAAAATAGAAGTAGAAACCCGCACAATAGACGATGTAAAAACCGTATGTGCCATAGGTAAAGGCAAAGTGTTTCGTGTGATGTTAGACAATTTTACACCTGCACAAATAACAGAAGCCCTTGCAATTATTAATGGTGCTTTTGAAACAGAAGCAAGTGGCGGCATTAATTTAGATACCATACAAAGCTTTGCCGCTACAGGTGTAGATTATGTAAGTGTAGGCGGCTTAATACACCAAGCACAAAGTGTAGATTTAAGTTTAAAAGCAGTAATACTGTAATTTAAAAACCACAACAATAATGGCTAAAAAATTCACTTCAAATACCAATGGTCTCGTTTTTAGTACAGACCCAAACTTTAAACTAGAAGATGACGAACCTGCACAGGAAACCCTGCCTGCGGCGCAGCAAAAACTAAGAATTCGCTTAGAAACCAAACATAGAGGCGGTAAGGCTGTAACGCTTGTTACTGGCTTTATTGGTACAGATGCAGACCTTGAAGATTTGGGTAAAAAACTAAAAAACTTTTGTGGTACTGGTGGTTCGGCAAAAGATGCTGAAATTATTATTCAAGGAGACCAAAGAGACAAAGTGCTGCAATGGCTACTAAAGAATGATTACAAACAAACTAAGAAGGTGTAAACATCACTGATTGAAATGATTTTAATGATGCAATGCTATTTGTTTAGCAGATTAACTTTCTAATTGTAAAAAATTAATTATTAGCTAAAGCAATTTTTTCATTCAAATCATTTTTATCAACGGCTAGTCTAATCTACCAACTTACTTTTAATTATAGCCATAAATGTGGGTTTATAACTCTCGCCTAATAATATTTCGGCAGTTACATTTTTAAGCGCAATAAGATTGCCTTCGATGCCTGTAATTTTTGCAACTGGAATGATGAACGATTTATGTACCCGCATAAACTGCTTTTGTGGCAAGCGTTCTTCAAGGTCTTTCATATTGGTGTACACCAAAATTTTTTGCCCACTGCGATAAATGGCTACATAGTTTTTCATGCCTTCTATGTAGTCTATATCGGCAAGGTTTATCTTCAGCATTTTGCCTTTCGATTCTGTTTTTACAAACAAATAATCGTCTTCAATATTTGGCAGTTCTTCCTCTTCTTTTGCAGGATGAATAACCATTAATGCCTTTTGCGTAGCGGCTAAAAAGCGTGGCATACTAATAGGTTTTAGCAAGTAATCTATCACATCTAAATTAAAACCTTCAACTGCAAATTCCGAATAAGCAGTAGTAAGAATTACCTTGCTTTTATTGCCAATGGCTTTTATAAAATCTATTCCAGAAATTTCAGGCATTTGAATATCTAAAAACACCAAGTCAATTGGCTTAGAAGCTACTATTTGCAAGCCTTCTATTGGGTTTAAGGTAGTATCTACTAACTCTAAAAAAGGTGTTTGCTTAATGCAGTGTACCAAGATGTCTATAGCATGTTGCTCATCATCTACTACTAAACATTTTATCATAACTTATTGATGATTAATTCGGTGGTATAAAAGTCTGCTTCGTCTATAATATTGATGCTGTATCTATTGCGGTACACCATGGCAAGGCGCTTTTTGGTATTATCTAAACCTATGCCTGTTGATAGTTCTTTAGGACCAGTTTTCTTTTTGTTTTTACATACAAAAGTTAGCACATCATCTTCTACTGTAAGCTTTATTTTTATTGGATATTCGGGGTTTTTTAAATCGCCGTGCTTAAAGGCATTTTCAACAATGGTAATTAAAACAAAAGGTATCATCATCACTTCGCCAACAATGCCATGTACTTCAAAATTAACGTTGAGGTTATTGCTAAAACGTAGCTGGTTTATTTTAATCACATCTCGTAGATGCTCAATTTCATCTTTCAAAAGCACCTTACCATCAATGGCATTGTCTTTACTTAGTGCATAGCGCATTATTTGCGAAAGCGTTAAAATACCATCAGACAATTCTTGGGAATACGGTAGCGATTTTGCGTAAAAAAAGTTGAGCGTGTTATGTAAAAAGTGCGGGTTGATTTGTGCTTTTAAGAAATTATAATTGGCCTGAAGGCTTTGTATTTCTAGTATTTTCTGCATTTTTTTATCGTCACGTAGGCTGTTTAAATAGGCAATTAATAAGCTTATGCCCATTAAAAACAAGGTAGCCAAAACGGTAGAAAAAATAATAATGCCCAAGCTAATAGGTGTTTTGGTTGGCACTTTTGGCGATAGATAAGGCAGTAACTTATGCGATGTAAAATAATAAACCTCACATGCAGCAAGTACTAAAAAACTATAGCCAATATAGTACCATGCGTTTTTTTTAAGCAGTATAAGCCTGTGAAAATAGTTGAGCGTGTAATAGAAGAAAACGATATTGAAAATAATGCCTACAACTAGTTCTACTATACTTTTAAGGGTAGTAAAATCTTCAAGTTTATACGGTTGTTCTGGCACTTTTACAAATGCAATAATAAACAGTCCAAAAAACTCAAGTACAAGATTTACGCCTACGCACCAAAGTGCCACTTTTAGTAGAGCGTAACGTTTCTTTTTTAAATGCATGTTACTATAAAATTAGGCCGTAACCATTAAAATAAACATAAGGTTGTTGCCACTATTTACTGTGGCAATAGCACGTAGACCTGTCAGGTTTTAAAAACCTGACAGGTCTAAATTCAAGATTTTATCCATCATTTTAAGGGTGTCATATCATTTTTTTATAACGCAGACCTGTCAGGTTTTAAAAACCTGACAGGTCTAAATTCAAGATTTTATCCATCA
>JASGCX010000019.1:0-28629 GCA_030053925.1 Flavobacterium sp. | reverse complement strand
TCTAAATTCAAGATTTTATCCATTGCTTTAAGGGTGTCATATCATTTTTTTTATAACGTAGACTTGTCAGGTTTTAAAAACCTGACAGGTCTAAATTTATACTTTAAAATAAGATTCTAACTCATGCAGCGTGTCTTCGCTTGTTTGTAAGTCTTTAATAATTCTACCTTTTTCCATTAGCAAAATGCGTTTACACACATCGGTAATATGGTTTAAATCGTGGCTACTAATTAGTATGGTCATGCGCTTCTTTTCGTGCAGTTCACGCAGCATTTGTATTAGTCTGCTTTGCGATGATGGGTCCAAGTTGGCAAAAGGCTCATCTAATATTAGCAACTCAGGATTTTGCAACATACAAGCCGCAATACCTACTTTAAATTGGTTTCCTTTCGATAGGTCACGTATGTACTTACCACTCTTTAAAATAGCACCATCAAAAAAGCTGGTAAAGCCTTGTAAAAACTCATCAACATCGGCTTTAGAAAGGTTGTTTAGCTTACCTACAAAATAAAAATACTCTTCCGGTGTAAGGTAGTTAATTAAAAAGCCTTCGTCTAAATAAGCGGCTGTGTATTGTTTCCATTCTTCACTTTTGGTAATGCTTTTATCGTTCGATAAAATTTCGCCCCTATCGGCCCTAATAAGGTCAAGAATCAAACGGAAGAAAGTGGTTTTACCCGCACCGTTATTGCCTGCAAGGCCAATGATTTCACCTTGTTGAATGTGTAACTCGTTAATGTCAACAGCTATTTTACCGTTGTACACTTTTCCTATATTATTTACTGTAAGCATGGAATTTTAGTTTGAAGTTTGTAGATTGAAGTTTGTAGTTGGTGCTTTGAAGTTTGAAGTTTGTAGATTGAAGTTTGTAGTTGGTGCTTTGAAGTTTGTGATTGGTGCTTTGAAGTTGGTGGTTGGTGCTTTGAAGTTGGTAGTTGGTGCTTTGAAGTTGGTGGTTGGTGCTTTGAAGTTTGTGGTTGTGCTTAGAAGTTTGTGGTTGGTGCTTAGAAGTTTGTTGTTGGTGCTTAGAAGTTTGTTGTTGGTGCTTTGAAGTTTGTAGTTGGTGGTTTGAAGTTTGTAGTTTGAAGTTTGAAGTTTGTGGTTGGTGCTTTGAAGTTTGTGGTTGGTGCTTTGAAGTTGGTGATTGGTGCTTTGAAGTTTGTGGTTGGTGCTTTGAAGTTTGTGGTTGGTGCTTTGAAGTTTGTGGTTGGTGCTTTGAAGTTTGTAGTTGGTGATTTGAAGTTTGTAGTTGGTGATTTGAAGTTGGTGGTTTGAAGTTGGTGCTTTGAAGTTTGAAGTTTAAAGTTTGTAGTTGGTGGTTTGAAGTTGGTGGTTTGAAGTTTGAAGTTGGTGGTTTTGTGATGTTCTATTATTGTCCGTTTTATGTTCCTGTGTTTCTTAATTATTAATTATTAATTACTAATTACTAATTAATTACTACTTCTCTCTAAAACCTTCTAGTATTTTGTATTTGCGCAGCATAAACTGTTTGGTAAGAATATCCATCCACCAATCTTGTAGCAAGAAGCTAGTTAACCCAAGCAAACCAAGGGCTATAATGCCTGCCCAAGCATTTACCAATAAGCTTAACGGCAAATACAAAACAATGCCTACTAGAAAAATAGCAAGGCTATACAACCATTGTGCAGCACCTGTACCTTGGTAGTTAAAAGTTGCCGATTTACCTAAATCGACACCCTTGTAGCTGCGTGTAGCAAAGTAGATGCAGATGATAGCGTGAATACCTACATTAAAAAAATACGCCGCAATTTGTACAGGTATAATGCGCCAGTTAATAAACCCATAAGGTAGCGATACCAACATAGCAATAGTACTAAAACCGGTTAGCAAATAGAACTTGCTTTTAATGAAGGTTTTAATGTTCACATTGCTTGCCATAATGCCATCAAAGTGTACACTTTGCCAAGCAAATAAAAGCTGCCCAAAGTTTGCCATAAACATACCTGTAATAAATATGCCGCCCATTAATACCATGCCTAGCATGTTTTTTTCAAAGTAGGTTTGCTTGTAAAAAATAAAACCATAAGCCAAAAATATTACTGACAGCATAAGTAAAGAGCGTGGTCTTTTATTGCGAAGAATTAATTTAAGATCCACAGCTATTAGGTCGCCAATATTACCAAAGCGTTGTAGCCAAGAAAACTCGTTTGAGGTTTTGGCTTTTGCCAATTTGCTAATTTCTTCGATGTACAAATTGTTGTACAAAAAGTTACTGTTATTAATAAACGCCAATGCTGCAAAAGCAATAGCTACTAAGCATAGCCACGCATTGTGTAAAATACCAGTGAATAAAAAAGCAGACACTTTTTGCAGCGAAAAAAAACCAAAATAATCACCTAGCATAAACAACACAACGGTTACAAAAAAGCCCACCATCCACCAAGTGCTTATTACCGTTTTGCGTTTTACATACAGTATTAAAAAGTGGTTAAACACACAAAGGCTAATAATGCTTACAACAAAACCTGTAGCTACTGCTGCACCATAAGCTTTGCCAATACCTGTAATAGAAAATGGGATAAATAAAATAAGTGGCAGTAGGTTTAAAAAGGTAAATAAAGAACGCCAGTTTAAAAAATTTACCAGTTGCTTGCGCTTAATATTGTGTGCCAAATATGGCTGCACAGCAATGGTGGGTAACTCTTGCAGCATAAAGCGCATTAAAATATCGAAGGCAAAATAGTACAGTATAAAACCGCTAAAAACGGTTACTACATCTTGGCCCGGTACTAGCTTGGTAATAATGGCTTTTACTGCAAAGCCAAGTAGCAAAGCACTACCTAACAAATACAACATTAAAAAGCCCATGAAAATTTGAATGGCTACGCTTTTGCCAGCATTGCGGCTTCGCCAAAAAGCCTTCCATTGGTGCGATAATAGTAGTGAAATCATAACGGTGCTATTTTAAATGATGCTTGAATTGATAATTATAAACAGATACGCAGAAAATGCTAACGATTTTACAGTTGTATTAAGTGTAGATAATACGATTGTTGCTTTTAGTAAAAACAACATTCGCAAGCTATTAATAACTGCACTTTCAATTGGGCGGTTTATGTTTTGTGCCAATGCACCAAAAGGCTTTAAGTAAATACTTTGCATGATTCTTTTTCTGTTGCAAACTTATACCTGGCCACAAGTTTGTCTGAAACTATTGTACAAAACGGCTTTTTGTAAGTATCAACCGCTCAAAAGCGTTGTATTTGTGGGTTTACAATGCGTCTAAAAGTGCTACAACACCTTCTCTTTTAAGTATTAAATAGCCCAACCTATCGTTACTAATGCCTTTTTTAAGTTGATAGCTAAATACCAATTCGTTATGGGCAACGCTGGTTTCAAAAAACCTAAAGTCAATGTTAGCATATTGCTGTAGCTGCTCGCCTATTTCGTATAAATGGGTAGATAAAATAAACACTGCATTAGGCATTTTGTGCAAGCCTTCAATTACAGTGGTGCTGCATTTCATAGCGTCTTGAACGTTGGTACCTTTAAACAGTTCGTCTATCAGTATTAGCCAACGTTTGGCATCGCTTATTTTTTCAATGGTGTTTTTAATGCGCTTTACTTCGTTAAAAAAGTAGCTTTCGCCTTTAATAATATTGTCTGCTACGTTTATGTTACTCAATAAGCCATCAAACAAACTTAGTTGCATGTTTTGTGCAGGTACGCCCATACCTATATGTGCTAAATACACACATACACCTACTGCTTTTATAAACGTGCTTTTGCCGGCCATATTTGCGCCTGTTAAAAACAGAAAATTGGTATCCTTATTTAGTGTTACATTGTAGCTTACTGGTACGTTTAAAAGCAAATGCCATAAGCCTTTGGCTTCAATAAATGGTTGTGTTGTTGCTGTAATGGTAGGAAAGCCAAACTGGTATTTTTTGCTAGCAATGGCAAGGCTTAGGTAAGCATCTAGCCTTGCATAAATATCCATTAAGTCGGTATTTGTTTGCTTAAATTGACGGCGTAAAAAATTGGCAAATTCAAGTATTTTAGTACTAGGTGTGGCATCGTTTTTTTTGTACTGCTGTATGGCTTGTATGTGGTGGTTTGATAGTAGGTGGGTAATTCTATCGCACCAAGTTTGTATTTGCTTGCTTGTATGATGTTGCTGTTGTAGTAAAGCTACTATTTGCTGCAAGCCTTTAAAAAAGGTAGCAAAATGTTCTATCGAATATTTTGTAAGAGAGAAGTCTGATTTACTAATAACCGCATACACAAAACTGTTGAAGCCATTGGGTTTTGTAGGATAAGCATCTAGTTGTGTTTCGTAAAATTTATCCATCACCATCATAGTACCATTGGTAATGGTAGTAGGAAAATTATCTACACAAGCCATCAAGGTTTTAATGGTTATTTGTACATCTTGTATGTCGCTAATATTATCTAATGGGCGGCTTAAAATCCAACGCAAATATTCTCTACCATCATTAGTTTGGGTAAAGTTCAGTTTGTGAAATACCGACTGTTCTTCGTCGCTATGAAAAATGGAGAGGTCTTGTAAGGTGGTTTTGTCTATTTGCATATTAATAGGTTGCCATCGTATTAGCAAGTAAAATTCAAGATACAAGATTTACTTTTTTCCATAAAATTTGTTTCTTAAAAGGTGTTTGTTAAAACATCATCCTCTATCAAACTGTAAACGTTGCCCTTTAACCGCCTCGTTAAACACGCCATTTTTATACGCTAAAAAACCGCTTACAAATGTGTGTGTAATGCTTGCTGGTACTGTAAAACCTTGCAAAGGACTCCAACCGCATTTGTATAAAATATTGCTTTTAGCAATGGTTTCTGGTTGGTTTAAATTCACCATCACCAAATCGGCAAAATAGCCTTCTCTAATAAAGCCACGTTCTTTTATTTGAAAGCAAGTAGCTACATTGTGGCTCATTTTTTCTACTACTTTTTCAATGTTTATTTTGCCTTCTTTTACATAGTGCAACATAAGCTGCAAGCTATGCTGTACCAATGGTAAGCCTGCATGTGCTTTTTCGTATGGTTCACATTTTTCGGCCCAAGTATGTGGTGCGTGGTCGGTAGCAATTACATCTAACCTATCATCTAGCAAAGCTTTCCAAAGGGCTGCTTTATTATCAGGTGCTTTAATGGCTGGGTTGCATTTTATTTGATTGCCTAGTGTAGCGTAATCATTGCTAGTAAAATGTAAATGGTGTACACAAACTTCCGATGTAATGCGCTTGTCTTTTAGGTCTATCATGTTGCCAAATAGCTGTAATTCTTTGGCAGTAGTTATGTGCAAAATGTGTAAGCGACTGTTGTATTTTTTGGCAAATTGAATAGCTTTGAAAGAGGATTCAAAACAAGCCTCTTCGTTGCGAATAATGGGATGATCGCTTGGTTCTAGCACTGCTTTTTCGCCTTTCATTTTTGCCAAATTGGCCTTGATGATACTTTCTTCTTCGCAGTGGGTAGCAATTAATAGCTCGCTGCCTTCAAATACGCTTTCAAGCACCAAAGGGTTATCTACCAGTAAATTGCCTGTAGAACTACCCATGAATATTTTTACGCCACAAACCTCATTTTTTTTTGCATTGGTTTTTAAAATTTCATCTAAATTATTGTTAGATGTACCCATGTAAAACGAGTAATTAGCTAGGGCAGTTTGTTTACCTATTGTGTATTTCTGTTCAAGTAAATCTTGTGTAAATGCTGGTGGATTGGTATTTGGCATTTCCATAAAACTCGTTACGCCACCGGCAACGGCGGCTTTGGCTTCGGTGTAAATGCTGGCTTTGTGCGTTAAGCCCGGTTCACGAAAATGCACTTGGTCATCAATGCAGCCTGGCAGTACATATTGGTTAGTGCCATCAATTTCTATTACAGCTTGTGTAGTGGTAATATTGGGTGCAATTTTTTGTATGCGTTGGTTTTTAATTAGTATATCACCATTAAATTGCTTGCCTTCGTTTACAATGGTGGTATTTTTTATAAGATAAGTTGCCATAAATGGGTTTTACTTTTTGCCAACAAGATTAAGCAATATGTGGTAGTTATTACCAATAAAAAACGCCTAGCAAATTTGCCAAGCGTTTTTAAATTATTGTGTAATTTTTAAACTATCTAATTCAAAATCGGTAATTACTGGTCGTAAGTTATTTTTCATTTTTGTCACCATCAATTCGCCCACTTTTAAAGCGTCATTTTCCGATGCAAATGCTTTTCGTCCTGTAATTGCTGGTATAATATCTTGAGAAATATACACCGAGTCTTTAACATAAATATCGTAACCCCAACCGCCTGTAGGCAACTGTTTTGCTTTTGCTACAATAGCATTTTTTTGATGCTTTTGGTATTGTGTAATGGCAAATACAATAACAGAAAGTACAAACAGTATGTACACCCAATTCTTCTTAATCATTTGAATTGTAAGTTGCATCTGGTTGAAACTCTTCAATATCATCGAATGGTAAACCGCTTGCTCTACCGGTAGTTACAAAGCCACGACCTTTAATAGTAAAGCCTATGGCACCAGAACGTGCAGAACGCTCAAAATCGTGTTTGCGAGTCCATCTGTCATTGTCAAAATCATACTGCCATATTTTAGAAGTATAACCACCAATTTCGCCAGTAGCTAAAAAGCCATATTTGCCTATTACAAAAGCAACCGCATTTGTACGAGCTATATCTGTGTAGTCATCATCAAAAGCATCTGTACTTATGTTGGCAATTTTGCTTAATTCTGTCCAAGCGCCAGTATTGGGGTCGTAAGCGTAGAAATCATTTACATTATTACCGCTGCTAGCGCCTGTTACTAAATAGGCTTTGTTGTTGTACACAAATGCAATAGCACCGCTACGTTTAGCACCTGGCGTTGCAATTTCTTCTTTCCAAGAATCAGTAACTGGATTGTAAGAGTACATATCTTTTTGTGTGCCACCGTTGTAACCACAAGTTACATAGCCTTTAGCTACGCCATTTGCAGTTAAGGTAAATGCAGTTGCATCGTAGCGGCCATCGCTATTACCTGTACCTGCATTAGCTGGTTCAGGAAAGGCAGCTTTAGCAGTCCAAGTATTGGTTCCTGGATCGTACTGCCAATTATCTTTTAAACGTTTAGTACCATCGTAACCTGTAGTAATATAGCCTTTGCCACTTACTGCAAAGCCAACAGCAGAGTTACGTGCTACACCTGCAAAAGTTGCTTTAAGTGCCCAGGTATTATTGTCTGCACGGTAAGCCCACACGTCACGGTAACGGTCTGTACCATTATACCCTGTTGCAATATAGGCTGTATCGCCAATTACAAATGAGGCGGCTTCGTAACGAGCATCGCCGTTTAATTGAGAACGCGTAATCCAATTACCTACGAGGTCGCTAGAGCTAGCTTCTTTTTTACAAGAGAAAGCTAATAAAACTATACTAGCTGGTAGAAAGAAAAAGTACTTTAATTGCTTCATGATCAGTTAAAATTTTGCTGAAATTATTAGTAGGCTTGTCAAAGAAATAGTTAATATGGATTTTTAAATAGTATTTGTAGATGAACAGTTTCATTTTGTCTACCAACTATTAAAATTCTTATCACCTATATTTGCAAACGGGCTGCAAAATAAGGGAAATATTTATTTCGGTATGATGTTGCTATTAATAGACAAGATTAGGCATTTTATCGGGTAAAACAATTTATTTATCCATACTAACAATTTTGTAACAGCCGTGCAGCCTAACATTGTATATTCTATTATCAATAACATTGATAGTTTTAAAACGCATAAAAAGCCAAAATGCAGCAGAAATTTTCCATTTTTATTTTACTCTCACTTATCATTGGTACAATAGCCTGCAAAAAGGTTGATATTCAATTTGGTAGCGATTTTGTAGACGTAGGTACTGCACAAATTATTAAGGTTGATACCTTTGGTGCAGAACTTTCTACCGTTTTTGTAGATTCTTTTGCCACATCTGGCTTAGGTACTACATTGGTTGGTGGCTATAAAGACCCAATTTTTGGCACAATAGCTACGCAAACTTATTTTCAAGTAGCACCGCCAAGCTACGAGGATGTTTATGAGAATATATTGTTCGACTCATTGACTTTGATATTAAAACTGAACAAGAATTTTTATGGCGATACTACCAAACCGGTTCATATAGACGTATCGAGAGTTACTGATAAAATTGAGCCTTACGATAATGGTTATACACTTTATAACGTTAACTCGTTTAAAGTAGATCCAACCGTTTTGGGTTCAAAAGATGTCATCATCAACCCAAGCCAAACAGATACTATTTACATAAAACTTAACCCTGCTTTGGGCCAGGAGATGTTGAATATGTTTATTAGAAAAAGCGATACTGTTAAAACTGCCGAAACTTTTTTAAACTTTTTTAAAGGTATTCGTATTAGCAGTAACAATAGCAGTGAGCTAGTTTTTGGCTGTAGCGATAGTGTTAAGTTGCGTATTCAGTACAAAAAGAAAGATTTGTACTTGCTAAATAAAAACATTGATTTTACCATTACTAATAAAAACCTACACTTTACAAATATTACCGTTGATAGAAGCACTGGTTCTGCAAATATTAAAGACTTGGGTAATGGTGTTGGTCAGCTAAAAGAAAAAAACAGCCGCCTAAGCGATAATATTGCCTACATACAATCTGCCGGTAGTGTAATTACTAAAATTAAATTTCCTACGGTTAAAGATGTATTAAAAGCACCTAACTACGCTAAAATTCTTAATGCTAGATTAATTGTAAGACCTGTTGCTGGTACCTACAGTAGAACCTTCTCTTTACCAGCAACACTGAGACTGTCGCTTACTACATCACTTAATAAAATAGGTACCGACTTAACAGAAATAACTGCAAGTGGCTCGCAGCAAACGCAACTAGGTAATTTATTTACCGATTATACTTACGGCGTAAGCACCGCTTATAGTTATGATGTTACTAACTACATTAAGTATGCTATTACCAATCCTAATAACGACTACGATGGCTTGTTAATATCGCCACTATCTGGCGGCTACGAAACATTGTTTAACCGTGTAGCTATTGGTAATAAGCTAAACAATATTCCTAATAGTAAAATAGAGTTGCAAATTTTTTATGCATCTGTAAAATAACATCATTGCTATTGGCTATTGCTTAAAACAACAACACATGAAACTTAACATACTTTCTGCTTTATTTATTATTAGCTTATTAGGTGGTACTAGCGCATTGGCACAAAACAACGCCTCGCCTTATTCTATAATTGGTATTGGCGATATTGAAAAAAGTAGTTTTGACAGAACAAGTGGTATGGGCCACGCTGGCGTGGCTTTATCGTCAGATGCTACCAACCGTTTTTTGTACCATGCCAATCCTGCATCGTACAGTGGTATGCAAGACAAGTTTTTTAACTTCGAAGCTACTGCACGTTACAAAGCTGTTAGCTATTCTGGCTCGCCAATAGGCAATGCTTCTGCTAGCCAATCGGCAGATTTGCAGTTTAAGAAATTGGTAGTAGCTATTAAAATTAAACCAAGATGGGGGGCTGCTATTGGCTTGTTACCATTTAGCACTTCTAATTTTTCTTTTTATAGTACTAAAACAATTATTGGCTCTACCATTATTGTACCTACCTACAATGAAGGTACAGGTAGCACAAACCAGTTTTTTATTGCCAATAGCTATAAAATTAATAAGCACCTTTCTGTAGGCTTACACACAGCCTATATTTTTGGCCAATTAGACCAAAAAGAAACCTTGCTAAGTGGTGTTAGCGATAGTACTTTAACTACCGAAAGAAATGTGCTTCTTGGCAATTTTTATTTTAAAGGTGGCTTACAGTTTCAAACAAAAATCAATAAACACATACAGTTTTTAGCTGGGGCTACTGGCTCGCTTAAAACAGGTTTAAAAGCCAATAACCAACTAAAAGTAACAGATGGTTCAACGGCTTTATTAAGCGATAATCATTACAAAGACACTTACTTTAACTTGCCCTTGTCTTACACAGGTGGTATTGCCGCAAAAATTAAAGATAGATACACCATCGCTGCCGATTATAATTTTCAAAGTTGGGATGGCGCAAACACCAATGCCTACAATTACAAGTTAGTAAACAGTAGCCGCTATTCATTGGGTTTTGAGTATTCTAAGAAAATTAGTTTTAGAGACTATCAAGGCAATATTTTAAGTGCCGAAAAATATTTTTTACAAACAGGTATTTTTTATACCGATTCTTACTTGAAAATTTATGGCAAACAAATAAACGAATACGGTATTACGCTTGGCGGTGGCTTTAATACTGTAAAAAGTAATTTGGGCTTACAATTAGGGTTAGAAATTGGTAGAAGAGGCACAACAGATGTTGGCTTGATAAAAGAAGTGTACACGCAGTTTCATGCAACATTTGTATATAGAGATTTTTGGCGTGTAAAAATTAAGCGTTACAACTAATCATCTTATCTATACTATTAAAAAAGCAACCCGTTTGGGTTGCTCTTTTGTTTCAAAGAAAAGAGGTTATTACTCAGCTTCTAGTTCGGCAATTAAGGCTTTTACTTTACCTTCAATATAATCTCGTACTTCGTTAAATGCTTGTGGTTGCATGTGTTTTGGGTCGGGAATTACCCAATCTACAAAGCGTTTAGCAGGCATCCAAGGGCAAGCATCGCCACAGCCCATTGTAACTACTGCATCAAAAGGTGCGTAGGCTTTTACTTCGTCTAAACTTTTACTATCGTGGGTAGAAAGGTCGTAACCAAGTTCTTTCATGGCAGCAATGGCTTTAGAATTTACAATGCCACTTGGCTTGCTGCCTGCGCTGTAAGCTTCAAATGTATTGCCGCCATTAATAATGGCAAAAGCCTGACTCATTTGGCTGCGGTTGCTGTTTTCGATACAAACAAATAAGAGTTTCTTTTTCATGTGTTGGTTTTTGGGGTTCTCGCAGAAAACGCAGATTTCGCTGAATTTTATGCTATTTTTAAAAGAATATTTTAGTTAAATTACGGTAATATTTTAGGCTTGCGTGAGGGATTGCCGTGAATTGCGAAGCACGCATTGAAGCCAATGAAAATAAAAGAAATGAGGTAATAGCCCACAACCGCTGCAAGCGGTGAAAACTAGAAACCAAAAGCCCAACCTGCCCAAGCAGGGCACGCCGCAATTACCGCATTACCGCAATAACTTATTAAAGCCCACAGCAGCAAGCATACCGCTTGTAGGCCCTACAATATATAGCCATAAACTTGACAAATTTCCCGATAGCAAGGCAGGTGTAAGAGAGCGAACTGGGTTCATACTGGCACCTCAAATAGGCCCTGCAAACATGGCTTCTAGCAATACTACCGAACCAATAGCAATACCTGCAAATAAGCCTTGCTCTTTAGAACCTTTGGCTACTTTTAAAATCACAACCATTAACAGAAAACTGAGTACAATTTCTAAGATAAGCGATTGCCTTGCAGTGTTGCGTGGCAGTGTTGCACCAAGAAATACCGATGTTGGAAATAAGTACTTGAGTAAACTAGTAGCCGTAATGGCACCAATAAATTGGCTTGCTAAATAAGGCAACACTTCTTTTAGCGGAAAGTTTTTGTTTACCGTAAACGCAACCGTAACCGCAGGGTTAAAATGCGCACCAGAGGTTTCGCCCAAAGCATATATTAACGACATCACTATTAAGCCCCAAGTAATGGCTACGCCTACATGCGTTACAGTGCCACTGGTAGTTTCGTCTATTATCATAGCTCCTGTACCACAAAACATCATGATAAAAGTGCCGATAAATTCAGAATAATATTTCTTCATCGCTACAAATAATTAACAGCAGCCACTGCCTGGTGTACAACAGTTAGCGACTGGTTTTTGGGCATATACAGTAATGCTAAAAATGCCCATATTACCAAGCTTGAAAGCTAGTATTTCTTCGGCCGTTAAATAATTTTTTAAAATATCGTCTGGTATTACAATGGCTTTTTCTTTTTGTAAAGTAATATTGGTAAAACCATTGGCTGTAATAAGTTCTAAATACACTTGTTTTTGAATGGCACCTGCTACACAACCAGCATACATTTCTGCATCGTTACGCAAGGCATCTGGTAAAGCGCCCACTAATACCACATCTGAAATACTGAAATGACCACCTGGTTTTAGTACCCTACAAATTTCTTTAAAAACCCCATCTTTATTGGGTACAAGGTTTAGTACACAGTTGCTTACAATTACGTCTGCAACATTGGCCGCAACAGGCATGTGCTCTATATCGCCTTGGCGAAACTCTACATTATTAAAGCCCAATGTTTCTGCATTGTTACGGGCTTTTTCTATCATGGCAGGGGTAAAATCTATACCTATTACTTTACCTGTAGCACCAGTTTTTGCACGAGCCACAAAGGCATCGTTACCTGCACCGCTGCCTAAATCTATTACCACATTGCCTGGTTGTATTTTGGCAAATTGCGTAGGTAAGCCACAGCCTAAACCTAAGTCTGCATCTGCATTGTAGCCGTCTAGTTGCGTGTAATCGTCACTCATAATATTGTACACTTCTGTACTACAGCCACCTGCACCACAGCAAGATGCTTGGTTGGTTTCTTTGCTTTGCAAAGCTATTTCGCTGTATTTATTACGAACGAGGTGTTTTAATTGGGCATCTGTTTGCATGGGTATTTAGTTTATTGGTGAAATAAAAATTTATGGTTAACAGCAAGATTGTTTGCCTGTTTCTAATGTGCTAAAAAGTGTGGTAAACTGTTGCTTAAAGGCGTTAAAAGCTGCCCAATTAATACAATAGCAGCTTTTAGCACCGTTAATAGTGCCTTGTATTAAACCTGCTTTTTTTAGTGCTTTTAAATGTTGGCTAACGGTGGCTTGTGCCAATGGTAGCACTTCTACCATCTCGCCACAAATGCAGGCGTTTTTTGCTGCCAATATTTTTAAAATGGCAATGCGGGCAGGATGGCCGAATGTTTTGGCAAATGCTGCTACATCTCTTTCTTCTTGTGTAAATTCTGCTGATTTATCAATTGACATATTTGCGCCATCGTTTTTATACGATAAAGCAAATGTAAGAGGGTTATTTGAATATCATCGTATTTTTACGATAAATTTTTTTGTAAAAAACCTCGTTTTTAAAACGAGGCTTATTAAAGGGGTTAATCTTTATAAATATGCTCTATTGTTGCGGCACATTTTTCCAGTACCACTTTTCTTTTTAAGCTTAGTTTGGGGGTCATTTCGCCAGTTTCAATGCTCCATTCTTTATCTAATAGTGCTATTTTTTTCACTTGTTCTACATGGTTAAAATGGTGGTTTAATTCTTCAATAATCGATTGATATTTTTCTAAAACTGCGGGCTGTTTTATGGCATCTTCGTTGGTAGTAAAAGGCATTTCTTTGTGCAACATCCAAGCTTTTAAATGTGTAAATGATGGTACAATTAAGGCGGCTACAAATTTACGTTCGCTACCTACAATCATTATCTGCTCTATAAAAGGGCTTTCTTTAAACTTGTTTTCAATAGGCTGTGGTGCTACGTATTTGCCACCACTTGTTTTAAACAGTTCTTTTTTTCTATCGGTAATTTTTAAAAATTTATTATCTACCCACACACCTATATCGCCTGTGTGTAGCCAACCGTCAATTATTGTTTCTGCGGTTAAATCTGGACGTTTAAAATAGCCTTGCATTACGCTAGGACCCGCCACTAAAATCTCGCCATCTTCGGCCAATTTTACTTCAATGCCTTGTATTGGTGGGCCTACCGTACCAAATTTAGTACCGTCTTTTGCCATGCGATTAACACATATTACAGGGCTATTTTCTGTGGGGCCGTAGCCTTCGTACACGGGTATTTGTGCGGCATTAAAAATGCGTAGCAGCTTTACCTGACAAGCTGCACCACCGGTAACAATAAAGCGAATATTACCGCCTAAAGCTTCTCGCCATTTTTTAAAAATAAGTTTATTGGCAATGGCCAATTGCAAGTTGTACCAAATACCGCCATCTTCAAGATTATCGTATTTTTCAGCAACACGCACTGCCCAATAAAACAGGGCTTTTTTAATACCAGTTAATTGGCTACCAGTAGTCATTATTTTTTCAAAAACCTTCTCAAGCAAGCGAGGTACTGTGGTAAAACCATCGGGTTTAATTTCTTTTAAATTATCGCCAATGGTTTCTAAACTTTCGGCGTAATAAATACCTATGCCACTAAACAAGTAGATATAAGTAACCATTTTCTCGAAAATATGATTGAGTGGCAAAAAGCTAAGCACTTTGCTGTTTGGCGCATCTTCAAAAGGAAAACTTTGTTTGCTAAGTTTTACGTTGCTAGAAATATTGCTGTGGCTAAGCATTACGCCTTTAGGCACACCTGTAGTGCCAGATGTGTAAATGATAGTGGCAATTTGCGATGTAGGGATGCTTGCTTTTAAGCTAGCTGTTTGTTGCAAAGAGGTATCATTTGCCGATGCGGTAATATCGCTCCAGTGTTTGCAGCCGTCAATTTTATCGAAGCTGTAAATACCTTGTATTGACGGTACTTTGGGTGCAACAGCTTTAACCTTAGTAAGCATTTCTTGGTTGCTTACAAATACATATTTTACCTGAGCATCGTTAAATATAAATTCAATTTCGTTGGGGTTAGTAGTTGGGTAAATGGGTACTAAAATAACGCCTATTTGCTGGGCGGCAAAATCAGTAAAAACCCATTCGGGCCTGTTGTTGCTTATGATGGCAATTTTATCGCTGCCTTCGGCTGTCATGTTTCTGCCGCTTAGGCCAAGATTTAGCAAGCCTGCACTAAAATTATTGACAATGTTTTGCACTTGTTGGGTGCTGTAGGTAATCCATTGACCATTTTCCTTAGCACAAAACATATCTGTTTTTGGAAATTTTCTTAACTGCAATTCTATGCAATCAAACAAACGCATTTTTTCATTCATGGCACAATCGTTTATAGTAGTTAGGGATAAAAAACAAAAAAACCTAGATGAAGGTTCAAGATAAGGGTAAAAATAGACAAGATTCAAGAAACAAGCAAAATAGTGCCTGTAACTTGAATCTTGTAACTATAGTTTTAAGATTTTTTTATAAATATTTATCGCCTTTGGCTCTTTTTACTTCGGCTACAAATTCTTTAATGGCTTGTTCTTGTTCTTTTTTGCAAATCATCAATGCGTCTTTTGTATCAATTACTACAAAGTCATCTAAACCTTGCAATACCAGTAACTTGTCTGCGGGTGCACTAACCATACATTTAGTAGCATCAATAATAATGGTATTATTGCTAGCAATAGCGTTGCCCAAGGCATCTTTTTCAAGGTTATCGTAAGCGCTAGTCCAGGTACCTAAATCGCTCCAGCCAAAAGATGAAGGAATTACATACACGTTTTGTGCTTTTTCCATCAATGCCACATCAATTGCTACATTTTTGCACAATGGATAAATGCGTTCAATGGCTTCTTTCTCGTTTGGTGTATTTAGATTGTCTTTTTCGGCATCAAACAGTTCAAAGGTGTCGGTATCGTATTTTTCAAAAGCATCAATCACATCTACAGCTTTCCAAATAAAAATGCCGCCGTTCCATAAAAAGTCGCCACTTTCTAAGAAGCTTTTTGCAATTTCAAGGCTAGGTTTTTCGGTAAAAGTTTTTACTTTAAAAATACCATCGCCGGCATCGTTTTGTTGATCGAATTGGATGTAACCGTAACCCGTATTTGGGTAAGTTGGCTGAATACCAAGTGTTACAAATGCGTTGTTATTATCTACAAAATTTAGTGCTTTTAATGTAATGCTTCTAAATGTATCTGTATCCATAATCATGTGGTCGCTTGGTGCCACTATTAAAGATGCATTTGGGTTTTGCTGCATTAGTTTAAAAGCAATGTAAGCCACACATGGTGCGGTATTTTTTCTGCTTGGTTCGGCAATAATGTTTTCTTTAGGAATATCGGGTAATTGCGCTTGGCAAATATGGCTGTATTCGGCAGCGGTTACTACGTAAATATTCTCTTTAGGAATAAATGCAGCGTAGCGCTCAAACGTCCATTGAATTAAACTTTTGCCCGTGTTTAAAATATCTAAAAACTGTTTGGGATAGCCTACACGGCTTTGTGGCCAAAAACGGCTGCCAATACCGCCAGCCATAATAGCTACATAGTGATTCTGGTTATTCATAATGCTTATTAGGTTTTATAAATTCAAATATACTAGATGTATGGTTGTTAAAGCGTTTTATTAAAATAGATAAGAAGAAGATAAGAAAAACGCTTTAAAAAGCTATTTATTGTTCATAATGTAGGCAATACACATAACTTTATTTACATGATGCCTTCTTTTATTAAATCGTGTAAATGTAAAATGCCCAAGTAATTACCATTTTCAACTACTAGCAATTGGCTAATATCATGCAAGGCAAAAACCGCTAACGCATCTACAGCCATAATATTTGGTACTATAGTTTTTGGGTTAGTTGTAAGAATATCATTAGCCGTAATATTATTGTAACTAGTGCTGCGTTCTAGCATACGTCTTAAATCGCCATCGGTAACAATGCCTTTAATGGTATTGTTAGCATCTACAACCGCCGTAACACCAAGGCGTTTTTGGGTAATTTCTAAAATCACCTCTTTTAGCGTAGCCGTAGGCAATACTTTTGGCGAAGGGTTATGTGTGTAAATGTCACTCACTTTTAGGTATAGCCTTTTGCCCAAATTACCGCCAGGATGATATTTTGCAAAATCATCACCTCTAAAACCTTTTAATGCCATCAAGCATACTGCTAAAGCATCGCCCATTACCATTTGAGCCGTGGTGCTTGTGGTTGGAGCCAAATTATTAGGGCAAGCTTCTTTATGGATAGTGGTGTTAACTATGTAATTTGATTGCGTAGCCAAGTAGCTTTTTACATTGCCCACCATACCAATAAGTGTATTGTTAAAGCTTTTTATTAGTGGTACAATGGCTTTAATTTCGGTGCTTTCGCCGCTTTTACTTATTAGTAGCACAATGTCATCTGTTTGAATCATGCCAAGGTCGCCATGTATAGCATCGGCTGCATGCATAAACAAGGCAGGTGTACCAGTAGAGTTAAGTGTAGAAACAATTTTTTGCGCCACAATAGCACTTTTACCAATACCACTTACCACCAAGCGCCCTTTACATTGGTAAATAATATCTACCACGTTTTCAAAATTGGCATCTATAAAATAGCTCAAAGCTGCTATGGCTTTTGCTTGTACAGCAATGGTTTGTTTGGCGGTTTGTGCTATATCCAAGTTCATGTATTGTAAAGGTAAGTGGCGCAAATGTAAAATGTTGCTGCCATACCATTACTTATATGTGTGGGCTAATACCATACAAGACAGCAAAACCAACTACTTTTGTACAAATTATTTGTAATTGATAGAGAAGCAAAAAATAAAGGACGAAGAACGTGCCGTACTAATAGGCTTGGTGCAAAAAGATCAAACACCCGAGCAAGTAGAAGAGTACTTAGATGAACTGGCTTTTTTGGCAGAAACTGCCGGAGCCATAACAGTAAAACGATTTACCCAAAAAATGCTACGCCCCGATAGTAAAACCTTTGTGGGTAAAGGCAAACTCGAAGAAATTAAAAACTACATACTAGGCAAAAACATTGGCTTAGTAGTGTTTGATGACGAGCTTACCGGTTCGCAAATTATTAATATTGAAACCGAACTAAAAACCAAAACCCTCGATAGAAGCGATTTGATTTTAGACATTTTTGCCCGCAGGGCAAGAACAGCCCAATCTAAAGTGCAGGTAGAACTAGCACAGTACCAATACATTTTGCCACGCCTAAAAGGTATGTGGAAGCACTTAGAAAGACAAGGTGGTGGTATTGGTAGCAGAGGCCCCGGCGAAACTGAAATTGAAACCGATAGACGCATTGTAAAAGATAAAATTTCTTTGTTGCGCAAGCGTTTACAGGAAATTGACAAGCAATCTTTTACACAACGTAAAGAGCGTGGCGAGTTTATTCGTGTGGCGTTGGTAGGCTATACCAATGTGGGTAAAAGTACCTTAATGACTTTGCTAAGTAAAAGCGAAGTTTTTGCAGAGAACAAATTGTTTGCAACACTAGATACTACTACTAGAAAAGTGGTGTTTGAAAACACGCCTTTTTTACTAAGCGATACCGTTGGCTTTATTAGAAAATTGCCGCACCACTTGGTGGAAAGTTTTAAAAGTACTTTAGATGAAGTGCGTGAAGCAGATATTTTATTGCACGTGGTAGATACATCGCACTTAAAATACGAAGAACAAATAGGTGTTGTAAATAAAACGCTGCAAGACTTAAAAGCATTTGAAAAGCCCATATTGACCATTTTTAATAAAATGGATTTGTACGAGCAAAAGTATTTTGACAAATGGCTAGATGATAGCGTAAAAGAACAATTGCGCAGCGAACTAAAACAGCGTTGGGAAGAAGAAACCAATAATAACTGCGTATTTATATCTGCCATAGAACGCCAAAACATTGACCTACTACGTGAAACCATTATGGAAAAAGTGCGTGAAATGTATGGCATTCGCTACCCTTATAAAACCATTTATTTTTAGTAGCAAGTTGTATGGGCATTAAAAAAATAACTTGGCATAAAATTGCCGAAAGCTTAGGCAATATTAGTTTTGGGGCAAATGGTATGTGTGTGGTAGAAGCCGATGGCAAAAAAATATCATTAGCCAAATATCAAAACGAGTTATTTGCTTTTGCTTACAAATGCCCACACGCAAGCGGTATTATGGCCAATGGTTGTATTGATGCGCTTGGCAATGCAGTTTGCCCATTACACAGATATAAGTTTAGCCTAAAAAATGGCAGAAACATAACCGGCGAAGGTTATTTTTTAAAAACTTATGCCGTAAAAATTACCGAACAGGGCGTGTTTATTGGATTTGATGAAAATTGTTTTTTCAATTCGTTATAAAAAATTTTGCCAAAATAAATTATCCCCTATTTTTGCAACCCCAAACAAAAAAATCTTCCTTAGCTCAGTTGGTTAGAGCATCTGACTGTTAATCAGAGGGTCGTTGGTTCAAGTCCAACAGGGAGAGCGCAACACAGCAAAGGGTTTCAAGCAATTGAAACCTTTTTTTATTTCTGCAATTACCAGTGTTTCAACTTTAAACTTTGCGCTACCTTTTACGGCTTTGGTATTTTCTAAGCCTGAACCTTTACTATAAACCAATATTGGCGGCTAGGTGCTATTGTTTGTGTTACTATATGCTAATGTAATTAAATTACATAACTAATTGCCACACTAAAAAGACTATAAACCAACAAATTTATTACCCTATAACCGTACTTTTTTTTAAACTACCAAGATAAAAATTAGAACCTTGATTAAAACATTTTCACAAAATCTTCATACATATTTATCCCATTTCTATTTGCGATACACGCTGAATAGTTATTTTTGAAATCACTAAAAAACAAACAAGTAACTATGATACAAAATCACGAAATAGACTACCGCATTTTGGGCGAAGAAATGCAGTATGTAGAGGTAGAACTAGACCCAAACGAAACCGCAGTTGCAGAGCCAGGTGCTTTTATGATGATGGATGATGGTATACAGATGCAAACCATTTTTGGTGATGGTAGTAATCAACAAAACGGTGGATTAATGGGCAAATTATTTAGCGCAGGTAAGCGTTTATTAACAGGCGAAAACTTGTTTATGACGGCTTTTACCAATGTTTCTTATGGCAAAAAGCATGTATGCTTTGCATCGCCTTATCCTGGTAAAATTATTCCATTGGATTTATACCGCCTTGGTGGCAGAATTACCTGCCAAAAAGATGCTTTTTTATGCTCGGCCAAAGGTGTAAGCGTAGGCATAGAATTTCAACGTAAACTTGGTACAGGCTTATTTGGTGGCGAAGGGTTTATAATGCAAAAGTTAGAAGGCGATGGTATGGCCTTTATGCATGCTGGTGGTCACGTACAGCAAAAGGAATTACAGTCAGGTGAGATTATAAAAATAGATACAGGCTGTATTGTAGCATTTACGCAAACAGTTAACTACGATATTCAGTTTGTAGGTGGTATTAAAAACACCTTATTTGGTGGCGAAGGTGTATTTTTTGCAACGCTACAAGGCCCTGGCACCGTGTGGATTCAAAGCTTACCTATAAGCCGCCTTGCAAGCAGAATATTACAATATGGTACTAGTACTAGAAAAGAAGAAGGTAGCGTACTTGGTGGCTTGGGCAATTTAATAGATGGTGACGGCTGGTAAACAATAGAAAAGCAGATAATACAGTTTGTTAAGGATAATACAGTTTGCTTTAAGTATTTGTGAAAATCTATTTAATCTGTGTCATTCTTGTACTACTAAATTATTTTAAACGCATCTGCATCCTTTAAAAAAGGAATAGTTGCTCTTATATTTTCTAATGGTTCTTTTTCAAGCGTAATGGTAAAAACAGCTTCATCATTAGCTATGTGATATAAGGTTTCGCCAAGTGCATTTACCACCATACTATCGCCGCTATGGTATATGCCATTGCCATCTTTACCCACCCTATTAACACCTACAACATAGCATTGGTTTTCTATAGCCCTAGCTGTTAGTAGGGTTTTCCATGCGTGGTTTCTTGTTTCGGGCCAGTTGGCTACGTACAGTAAAATATCGTATTCAGCAGCTTCGTCTTTATTGGTTTGCTGCCTTGCCCACACAGGAAAACGCAAGTCGTAGCAAATTTGTAAGTTTATTTTAAAGCCTTTTACCTGTGCTATTAAACGTTTATTGCCTGCGGTGTAATGGTTGTTTTCGTTGGCATAGCCAAATAAATGATGCTTGTTGTAATAGCCCATTTGTCCGTTTGGCAATATCCAAATAAGCCTGTTGTAATATTTACCACCTTCTGCTATCATTAAGCTACCGGTAATAATCACACGTTTTTCTACAGCGGTTTTTATCATCCATTGCACTGCTTTACCATCCATTGTTTCGGCTAGTTTTTGCGGTTGCATACTAAAGCCTGTACTAAACATTTCTGGTAGCACAATTACTTCTGTTTTGGTAGTAATGCTGTTTATTTTTTGGGTAAATTGTTTAAGGTTGGCATCTATATTTTCCCAAACTAAATTGGCTTGTATAATGGTAATGGTTAGTGGCATATTAGTAGCTTTTAAAAGTGTCTCGTATTTTGGCAATAGCGGCAGCAATTAAATTGGGTTCAAAGCCACGTTGCATTAAAAAGCTAGTGGTTTTGGCTTGTCGGTTTAAGTATTGCTCGCTTTTAAGGCTAGCCCATTTTTTTACAGCCAATGCTTGTAAAGTGGCTAAATAGTCTGTTTCATCAATGCTTTTTAGTGCTATGGCAATGTTGTAGCTGCTTACTTTATGCTGCTGCATTTCGTATTTTATTTTTACTCGGCCCCATTGCTTTATTTTAAATCTACCACTTGCAAAGGCAATAGCATAGCGTTCTTCATTCACGTAATTTTCTTCTACCAGTTGCGATAAAAGTAACTCTACCTCTTTCTTATACAAGCCAAGGCTATACAGTTTTTGCTGCGTTTCGTAATGGCTACGATGTTGATAGCTACAAAAGTGTTTTAATTTTTGTAAAGCTTGTTCTACAGTTACTTGTTTTTTATACACCACGGTTGTACTTACGTTTATCAATTAAAACAAAAAATATCTAGGCATTAAAACCATTGTTTACCATCAAAAATAACGGCTTGTTAGCAATCATTCAAGCACTACAATTTTTAAAATCCTATTTCTTAATTCACACAATAAGCACATTTTACCCCTAAAATTTACCTTAAATTAATAACAATCCAAAGAATATTACCAAATTGCAGTACGTTTGTTGCCACCATAAAAAATTCTGTTAGCATGAAGTTTATTGTTTCGTCATCATCTCTGTTAAAGCACTTACAACAAATTAATGGTGTTATTAATGCCAATACGGTGCTGCCTATTTTAGAAGATTTTCTATTTGATATTGAAGGTAAAAAATTAAGCATTACTGCTACCGATTTAGAAACGGTAATGCGTGTGCAAATGGAAGTTGAAAGCAAGGTTGATGGTAAAGTTTGTATTCCTGCTAAAATTTTAATTGATAGCTTAAAGAATATTGCTGACCAGCCATTGACTTTTAATATTGATCAAAACTTTGCGGTAGAAATTACCAGCGATAATGGTAAGTACAAAATACCAGGCGAAAACCCAGACAATTTTCCTAAAGAGCCAGCAAGTGACGATACCACTGGTTTTACTATGAAAAGTACTGCCTTGGTTACTGCTATCAACAAAACATTATTTGCAGTAAGTAACGATGATTTACGCCCAGCAATGACGGGTGTATTTTTTGAACTAAGTGAAGATGGTGTTCAGTTTGTAGCTACCGATGCACACCGTTTAGTACGTTACAAACGCACAGATACATTTGCTACAAAAACCGATTCTTTTATCGTTCCTAAAAAGCCATTAAACTTACTTCGTAATGCCTTGCCAGATAACGATGATGAAATTACCGTGAGCTACAATAGCAACCATTTGTTTGTTAATCATGGCGATGTACAAATGGTTTGCCGCTTAATTGATGCACGTTTTCCCGATTACAAAGTGGTTATTCCCCTCGATAATCCATACAAGCTAATTGTTACCAAAAGCGATTTTCAAAGTGCCTTGCGCCGAGTAAGCATCTTTAGTAATAAAAGCACCAACCAAGTTGCTCTAAGCATTACTGGTAGCGAGTTACAAATGGTAGCTCAAGATGTTGACTTTAACTTTGAAGGTAACGAGCGCATGAACTGCCAATACGATGGTGAAGATTTACAAATAGCATTCAATGCCAAGTTTTTAATTGAAATGCTAAACGCAGCCGAAACAAGCGAAGTACGGTTAGAATTATCTACCTCTACCAAGGCGGGTTTAATTAAACCAAGCGAACAAGCAGACGGCGAAGATTTATTAATGCTAGTAATGCCGTTGATGTTGAACAATTAATTGATAGCACAAAATATAATCCCAAAAAAATCCTCTCAATGCTTGGGGGGATTTTTAATTTTAGACCAATAATAATACCGCCATGAAGATAATAGCAATGATACCTGCACGCTATGCTGCTACACGTTTTCCTGCAAAACTAATGCAGCCATTAGGCAACAAAACCGTTATCACACACACACACCATAACACCCTTGCTACAGGCTTATTTGATGACGTAATTGTAGTAACCGATAGCGAAGTAATTTACCATGAAATTATAAACAATGGCGGCAAAGCCGTAATGAGTAAAGCACAACACGAAAGCGGTAGCGATAGAATAGCCGAAGCAGCCAAGTTTATGGATGTAGATGTAATTGTAAATGTGCAAGGCGACGAACCTTTTGTAAAAAAAGAACCACTGCAAAAATTGTTGCAAGTATTTAAAGATGATGCAGAAGGCAAAGTACAAGTGGCTTCGCTAATGCAGGTACTAAAAGATGTACAGCTTATTGCAGACCCCAATTATGTAAAAGTAGCGGTAGATAAAAACATGAACGCCATGATGTTTAGCCGCTCTGTAATACCATATCAGCGAGATAAAAATGTAACGCCTACATACTACGAACATATTGGTGTATATGCGTTTAGAAAAGATGCCTTGCTAACCTTTACACAATGGGATATTACCCCAATGGAAGCAGCAGAAAAAATAGAATGTCTGCGCTATTTAGAAAATGGCGTAACCTTAAAAATGGTTGTAACCGATTATATGGGTGTAGAAATAGATACCCCTGAAGACCTAGCAAAAGCAGCTACATTATTGTAACCATTATGAGCCATACAACCGTTGCAGTAGGTACTAGTATAAACCAGCAACAGTAGCCAAATAGCACTACTGTTGCGCATTACCAAAAGGCTCGAATTAAAAGTGCGTATGCCCAAGCCGCTGCTTATTAAATTTGCTTTGTTGAAGTTGGGCCCCTCGCCTTGGTTCGTGTACGCACCAACCATTGAAACTAGAGAGGCGAGGCACGGCTAGGGGGTGGAAAACATATTAGAACTATGAAAAATTTTAGAATAGCACTTGATTTGGTTAAAACAGAGAGTTTGTCTACAAATGAAATTTATTATTATAAAATCAAAGAGCCTATATCTATAAATGCATCTGCTTTCGCTTGTAGATGTGCGTTTTATCGTAAAACAGATGGGGCTTTAGTTTATTATAATGCCAATGCACTTTTGCATGAATTACATTCCAAAGAGGAAATTGATATAAAATATAAACAAATGATGCAGAAAAAAACTTTTGATGTGTTACCAAAAGAATATCTTCTTCAGTTTGTATGGTGGTCGCACCAAGGAAATGTTTGTTATTTTATCGAATATGAAATATTTGATAAAAGGCAACCACTTTATACCAGTATTTTTTTAAATTTAAAAGAAGAAAATTGTTATAGAATAAATGAAATGAGTAATAATTTCGTAATAATAAATGGATTAAAACTTAGGGACAAGGAATTTGATGAACATTCAATAATTAAAAATTTAGACAAATTTGGTATTGAAAAGCACCAAATTAAAAAGGATAAAGCCCCAAGACAAAGCATATTAAATAAATGGTTGAAACGAGACATGTGGTATCCATATTAGACAGCCTCGCCCAGCCTTGGTTCGTGCCCCTCGCCTTGGTTCGTGAGTACACGAAACATGGCTAGGGACACAAAACAACAATTTTTTCAGGCTTTATATCAAGGTAAGATGAAAACACTAACTCTTGTCATATTTTTTATTATTGGGGTTATTTCTTGTAACCCCAAAATACTTCAACAATCATTTGAAAAGAAGTGTTATCAAAGCGAAAGAGGACATCTTTTTACTGGCAATAAAATTTGTTTTAACTCTGACAGTTCTTTTCAATATGTAGGAAATGGGCCTTCTACATTTATATCAAATGGAAAGTGGAAGTACAATAGTTTTAATAAAGAAATTGAATTAACGTCTATTACTTCAAATAATCCCAACAATTTTAAGAATAGGGTTGATACGATGTGGGTTAACTTAACTGGAAAAAAAATAAATGTTAAGAGCAGTAGCCAAATTGTTTTTGAGGAAATAATTTATAGATTTAAGTAAGACCCAGCCGTGTTTCGTGTATTCACGAACCATTTAAACCACAGACACGAACCACGGCTGAGGAAGAGCTAGAGAAAAAAAAGCTGCTGATGCAAAAAAGAAAACGGACAAAAAAAAGACTAACTAATCATGAATAAAGAGGAAAAAATTTTGTTTGAATATTATAACACTGTAGGTAAAGATTCTCTAAAGGCAAGAAATCTTATAAAAAAATTGGATTACAAAGACGATCATCATTTGCTACACTGTATTGCACAGACTTATTTAGATGAAAGTCGTTTTGAAGATGATGGAACCATGCGTGAATATTTGGATATGAGAAAATGGCGGATGGCAGAAAGGTACATTATTAAAGCATTTTCTATTAATCCTCACTGTGCAGATGTTTTATCGGTAATGGGAGAAGTTCGAAAACTAAATGGACAGATTGATATTGCTATTTACTGTTTTGAGAAGATTATAAAACTAGGTATAAAAGGTATTTCTTATGCTGGTTGTAAACTTAATGTAGAATATGCCAAGGAAATGGTTAACGATAGTAAGTTTGAACTTTATAGAATATATTATGACACAAATCCAAAATTATCAAAACAATATTTGGTTAAATATAAAAAAGGGTTAGAAAAAGGAGCATCGACAATTTATAAACCTTTGAAAAAATTTTTGCTTGATTAACCAAACTAGGCGTAGTTTTTAAGCATCATAAAAAAGGTGTACTCCCCCCTCTCGCCGTGTTTCGTGAGCACATCAACCAAGGCTGGGGCACAGTATCTAAATTAATTCTTCCCAAAATTTAATAACAACTATATGAAATTGAATTTCTTGCTACTATCTTTCTTTATTCTTTTTATTTCATTTAAAGATCTAAATCAAAGCATAGTGCTTTTAGATTATAAATATGAAATCTGTAAAGAGTGTTCAAATAGTAAAAACATCGCTCAATGTAAAAATTGGACTAGAAAACCTAAAAAAGAAATACAAGAACTAATGAATACGATGAAAGCCTCTAATGATATGGAAGTGCATGATTTGTATAATACTCTTCCATGTGTTATTAGAGGAAAATGTATATTCAAAAATGATACAAGTAATTTTGAACTCAATGCAGGTGGCTATATGTGGATTTTTGGGAAGGATACAACATTTACTTTTGTTTATCCTCGCAACGGTAATTTTGGTGTATTTTTCAATATAAAATAAACAGCCCAGCCTTGGTTCGTGTACGCACCAACCATTTAGAATAGGTAATTAACCACCGGCGAAGGTCTGTAGCAAAGAAATGAGTGTGTGCCTCACTCGCCGTGTTTCGTGTACGCACCAACCACGGCTGAGGCGTTCGTGCTTCTTATTTTTGTCGCCAAATTAGTTTGTAGGAGATTAGTCCACCGACAAATACCCCTGTCAATACAGTGAATACAAAATTAAAATAACTTGGTTCTGGATGATAGCCTGTGTCAGACGAAATTGTATAAAATAAATCGAAAATTTTACTTGTCTTAACGCTTGTAGTATCATAATCCTCTTCGTTCCCAATAATGGCAGAATTTATTATTGAAAAATTTAAAAAAAATGCAACCAAAATTCCTGCAATGGTTATAAATGCTGACCCTAATATTTTTATCCAAATTGAGTTACTTTTCATGGCGTTTTTGTAGTTCCTCACTCGCCGTGTTTCGTGTACGCACCAACCACGGCTGAGAGATAATAATTAAAATTGCGTAAAAATACAGCATACAAATGGTTCGTGAGGACACGAAGCAAGGCTAGGGTTTAATAATTGCATTTGTGCAGCCCTCCAAAACGTGAAAATTTGTTATTCCAATCCCTGTATTACTAATAAAAAAGCCACTTCCTTGTGCAATTGGTTCATTGTTTTTATTGAATGTATAAATAATGAAAACTGAATTCTCAACTTTCTTAACTATTTGGGATAAATCAGTTGTAACATTCTGTGACACCCCAATATTTAAGATTAAGATAGCTAAAGGAAGTAAAAATATTTTTCTCATTCGTTGATTTTGTAATTAATGAATTGTTGTGTTATAAAATTCTAAGTATTTTATTAGCTTTTTAAAGCTTCTTCAATCATTACTTTATCAGTTGGGCTAAAGTCTGCCCATTGTCTGTTGATTAAAGAATACTTTTTTGTTGTCAAACAATCATCATATTTTTTTGTTAATGACTCTGTTATTTCTTGAAGATTATTTCCTAAAATTTGAGTGCTTGTAGTCGCAATAAGCATTGTCCTCCCTGTCTCTGGATTTTTAATTTCAGTTCCTGCCATTTGTTGTTGAGGATTGTTTAATCCTAAAACATACTCTCCAATTGTATTGCAATTGAAAAGAGTTATTGCATCATCTAAATTGGAATTAACAATATCTACCAATAACTCTGAGACTGTTTCTATCTCAATGTTATTAGGCTTTCGCGAACCTATAATAAAAGGAATTGTAAGACCTTCTCTATTTCTCACATTCACCCAATAGGAAATTAGTTTGTACCAATATGGTGTATCATTATTCATTTTTTTGTATTTATTTTTTTGGGAAATTGTCTTGTCACAGCATTACACAACGCTAGGGCTGGGCGTTTTTGGGGCCTTCGAGTTCCGTCAGCCCATAACCGAAGCCAAATGATTGCAATATTGCAGATGTTTTTTTCATAAGCCAAATATATAACGTCTAGTGCAAACAAAAGCACAATAGAGAAAAAAAGTTGAGGCAATATTCGTGAAGCCCCTATAACGCCAAACCTAATGTTGCCTGTAGTGCTTATTTCAATCCACGAACTTCGAAATTTATTTTAGTTTCTTTAGACTGTTTTTCTTTTTTTAAAATGTGATTAATTTCTGTCTGAGTGAAAGCAAACAATGAAAACATTCCAAATAGTGTTGCAAGTCCAGTCAATGTAAAAAATGAATAATAGCTTTCAAATGAACACAAGTCTATTGTCAAGTTTGTTTTACAAAAGTCAATGATGATTACAAACCAAAAGCCAATAACTATAAGGTTTAGAACTTGATTGATTTTTGAAACACTAAAAGGAAATGGTGAAACCAGTCTAAAAAATTGTTTCCTATAATGCTCTTTGTTAATTGTCGTTTTATAAAGTGGTCCAATAATATCGTCTTCGATTGCATCCATATGTTTTTCCCAATTCACTTGCCAAAACTTGCTGCCTCTGTTTACAAAATACCAACCAATTGAAAATAAAAGTCCCAAATTAGAAAGTGAAAAAAGAATTTTGAGTGAATTCAATGAATTGTCTGACTTTGAGAGTACCAAAAAATAGCCAGCGATTATTGAACCAATTATTGTCCAAAAAAATGAAGTTCGTTTCCAGTAAAGTTCTATTTCAAACTTGCGTATGTCAAGAATTTGCTTAAATACCTCTTGCTTATTTCCATCATAATTATCAAACAGAGATATGTAAGCATCTCTGTCATTAATTATTTTATGTTTGAATTTGTCGTTTTGGTGTGTCATAGCATTCTGACTAACGTACAAATTTTAGGTTGTTATGAACCCTAAATCTTCTG
>JASGCX010000018.1:49528-58654 GCA_030053925.1 Flavobacterium sp. | reverse complement strand
TTTTCAAGGTTTTCCACTTGGGCAAAGCGTTCAAAAAAGTTTTTTCAAGGTTTTCTGTTTTTTAGCATCTTTCAAAAACAATAATTTAGGATATACCACTCTTGTTCACTACCCCATTTGTTTGGTAACAATGGATGGCAATTTGCAGTTGTGTATGCGGTTATTAAAATCCTAGTTTTATGTATTTTTCTTCATCAGTTTAAGTAAATTTGTTTTTAAATATTACACCATGGGTTTAAGATACGCTGAAATTGAATTAATTAATTCAGGAGATTTAGAACTCGCTAGGCGACACATGCTTGATATAGACGACATTAAAAGAATGCGTGTAAATATGTTGGTAGATACTGGTGCTTATAATTTATGCATCAACGAAAGTGTGCAAGCACAGCTAGACTTGCCATTTATTGAAAAAAGAAAGGGGCAATTAGCTAATGGTAGCATTGAAGAATATGACCTTGTAGGGCCAGTGGTTGTAAAATTTAAAAACAGGCAAACGGTGTGCAACGCACTAGTACTGAGAGGTGATAATGAACCGTTATTAGGTGCAATACCGCTAGAAGACATGGACGTTTTAATACACCCGCTAAGACAAGAATTAATTGTAAATCCTGAGCATCCTTATTTCGCACAAATGAAATTGAAATAGTTAAAGCCTCTAAGATTTTGTGTCAATAAATTTCTATCAAAGCCAATACAGCCTGTTCTGATAAGACTTTGAAGCAATTAATTATCAAGCCATAACCTAAATTCACTCACCCTTTCTCTACTTACAATTTTGGCTTCGCCTTCTAGTAATTTGGCTGTAATACATAACCGACCGTTAAAGTAATTCTCAATTTTTTCTATAACAGTAATGTTGAGAATTACTTTTCGGTTAATTCTAAAAAAAGTGCTAGGCTGTAGTAGCGTTTCAAGCTGGTCTAGAGTATAATCTATTGGGTAACGACTACCTTTTTTCGAGACTAAAAACGTCACGCTGTCTTTGGTTTCAAAATACTGTATATCATCTGCATTAATGGTATTAATAGTGCTACCAAGTTTTACCAAAAAACGCGTTTTGTATTGCTTATTTAATTGCTGATAAGTAGTGGCTATTTGCTGTACCAACTGTGGATTAACAACCTGCTTTTTATATTTATCAATCGCAAATTCAAGGTCTTTTAAAGCTATTGGCTTCAATAAATAATCTATGCTATTTTGCTTAAATGCTTGTATGGCATAATGATCGTAAGCAGTAGTAAAAACAACTGGTGTAGTAATGGCTAATTGCTGAAAGATGCTAAAACTATTGCCATCTGCTAAGTGAATATCTACAAATAACAAATCGGCTTGAAGCCCTTGTGTAAAGGCGGTTACAGCTTCTTTAACCGATTCAATATATTGCACCACTTCTATCCTACTATCAATTTTGTGTAGTAGCAATGCCAAATGTTCGGCAGATAATGTTTCGTCTTCTATAATTACAACACGCATTACTTAGCAATTAAAGGCAACACTACTGTAAAAAATGATTTAGTTGCTACAATTTCTACTGTTTGATTGGTAAAAAATGAATACCGTGACTGAATATTTTTCAAGCCCAATTTAGAACTATTAGCATCATCGCTTCTTGGCTGACAGTTGTTCTGTATTACTAGCGCATTGCCTTGGGTATAAATGGTTACGTTTAATGGATTGGCTTGCGATACTTCGTTGTGCTGAATGGTGTTTTCTACCAACATTTGCAAACACATAGGCGGTAAATACAACGGCAATAATGCATCGTTTACGTTGATAGTAAATTGAATGCTTTTATCAAATCTAATTGTTAAAAGATAGATGTAATGCTGCAAGAAATTAAGTTCTTCTTCTAGTGTTACAAGCTCTGCCGTTTTATTGTCTAGCACATATCTGTACACTTTTGATAACTCGTTAATAAACTCTACCGCTTTATCTTGGTTTTTATATACCAATGAGGTTAATACGCTTAAATTATTGAACAAAAAATGCGGATTGATTTGGCTTTTTAAATTCTGCAATTGCGCATTAGCACTTTCGGTTTTATACTTTTCTACTTCTAGTAAACTATTTTTCAAGGCTTTTAAAAAATTATAGCTGATGTAAATAGCAATTAATGCCAAAGCAAAAAATAAAGCTGGTAGAAAAATTTCTTGCATTCTTCGATCTATAAATCTGCCGTCACCAAATTTAATTTGATGTAAAATAAACATCAACAGAAACAGCGTAATGGTAGTAAACAATGTAAAGGCAATTGCTTGTGCAATCAATCGTTTTTTCGGGCTTTTAATCCAGCTATATTTTGTGTTTAACCAACCATCAATTTTTTTATTTCCCTCCCATATAATTACTATCACTACGGTAATTAGTATTAAATCAAAACTGATTAAATCGTGCAGTGGTGCAAATAACAATTTGAATGTAAAGGCAATAGCAAATGCGATAAGTAATTTATAAAATAATTGGTATGCAGACTGCCTCATCTTTATTCGTTTGGTAAATTAATTGTTATTCCACCCGCTACGTTATACACTTTGTCATTCTTTTTAAAGAATACAGTGATAGCACTTGGGTTATAAACCATATTCTTTTCAACAGAAAACTTAAGGTTGTTAAATGCATGAATGTAGTCAACCAATTCTATTTGCTTAGCATAATATATGGCTGAATTATTTGCCAAAAGCTTAAAGCATTTCTCTGTTTCATCCCACTTAGTTTGCGTATTTCCCATTTCCCAACTGTGGCCCCACACATCTAGCAGGGCTAGTTCTTTTGTGTTGATGAAATCATCAATAAGCTTATAAAATTGGGCAAGTTCTTTTCTGTCGTTTGCGGTATCGTTGGGTATGTAATTGGTTTTGCCAAAAAGGTGAATAGAGGGTTGCCATTTAAGAAAATCAGTAGGTACAGTAAAATTGTAAGTGTCACCAACCGTTCTAGCATATTCAATACCCAAACCAGTTATTGCATTTATCACCTGTTCGTTAGTATTGCCAAAAGGATATGCCATACCTCTTACAGGATAGCCCATTAATCGCTCTAGTTCTTTTCTGTCTTCTACAATTTCGTACACAATATCTATTTTAGGCAACCTTGATAAACTAGGATGATTAAAAGAATGTACAGACACTTCATGCCCTTTAAATAGCGACTTAATCTCTGCTTTATCTAAATAGCCATTTGTACTTAGCTTATTACTATTCAAATGAAACGTACCTACCAAACCATATTTGTTCATCAGTTTCACCAATTGCCTATCGTCTGTTCTGCCGTCATCAAAGCTTAGAATGAGTGCCTTCGTTTTTCCTTGCGGAAAAAGCATTTCTATGGGTATCGCTGTTTGGGTTTTATCAATGTTCGTTTGCGCTATAGCTGCTAGCAATACAATACTAGCAAGCATTACAGCAAGTTGTTTTTTCATACGGCAATATGTTTGGCTAAGTTTTTTTAATCACATTTTTATAAAGCAATACCAACTAATTGGCAACTGGATTTACTAAAGTTAACAACTGCTACTTCTAAAATTGAAATTTATACACCAAGTTTGGAAATATGCCCAATTGATAGGTAGTATTGATGGCGTTATTCCGTTGGTCGTAACCATAGCTGAACACATTTTTCTGGTTGGTGATATTCTGAAAATCCAAAGAGATAGATTGTGCTATTTTTTTGCGACTACTATTAAAGGTATATCCAGCTTTTACATCTAACCTAAAATAAGTAGGATAGTTAACTGAGTAAGCATTAGTAGATTCTACCCCATGGCCTAAGGCTTGCGAAGCCACTAAATCAATAGGCGTATAATAACGCCCACCAGCATTGGTTAATTTAACATCAACAGCAAATTTATTACGTCCATCACTGCCTATTTTCCATTCCTTACCTGCCAAAATGTTAAAGACATACTTACCGTTAAAGGCCGTATTGCGCTCTACACCATCGCTGCCTGTGTACTTAGAACTGTAAATAGATGCAGTGAACAACCCATAATACCCTTTGCTAAAAAACTTCTCAATTGTCAGTTCTGCGCCATAGTTGGTACCAGTACCATTATTTACAAGGCTGCTTGTAGTGTCAGATTTATAACTAGAACCAGTATTAAGGATAGAATAGGAACTAGCATAGCTTGTTACAGGCACATTAAACAGCGATTGATAATAGACTTCCGTTTTTATACGCCAGTCTTTAGCAGGTTGCAAATCGTAACCCAATACAAAGTGGTGGCTTTTTGTAAAACCTAAGTTTATATTGCTTTTTGTACCAGTACCAATGGCATACATATTTAGTTGCTGCATTTGCGAATGCAAACCATAACCTAAGCTAAAGCTGCTTTTGTTATTTAGGTCGTATTTTAAACCCAAACGTGGTTCTAGAGATAAAGAGTTGTTGTTTAAAAATAATTTCTGCGAATGCAAACCTGCATTAAGCGTTAGCTTCTCACTTAATTTATATTTTGTTTCTACAAAAGCTTGTGCCAAATGTGTAGTGGTATCCTTGTTCCAAATCTCATTCCAGGCACTATTTTGCCCCTGCCTTGCTCTATAATATAGGTTCACCCCTAACAATTCATCTTGAATACCTATTTTGAGAAAGAACTTAGAACTGATTTTAGCATTATAAGTACTGCTGAAATTATACCCTGTTTTTGCGTAGTTATTATTTTCTCCTTCGTAAGTTGTAGTACTTGCAGGAAGGTAATTAAATGTTGTTTGGTCTGTTTTGGAATAATTGATACCAATGGTAGACGTTAAAAAGGATTTTGGAGTTAATTGCTTAAAATGATTAACGCCTACTATGCCAATGGTACTCACAAAATCAGTATTACCATTGCCGCCATATAGCGAACCAGAATTACTGCCTGTTAAAGAAATAGAACTCTTTGCTAGCAAACCAAACACTGAAAACTTGCCCAGCTTGGTAGTACCACTGTTTATTTTAAACGATAAATCTTGGTACGATGGCAACGAATTGGTACCAATATTAATGCCCGCTGCTTGCGCCAAACCTGCTACTGAATAGCGATAACCCACCAAATAAGAAGACCCCTTGTTTTTACTTAACGGGCCTTCAGTAGTTGCTTCTAACCCTGATATTAAACCAAACTGCAAGGTAGTTTCTCGTTTTTTAGTGTTGCCACTTCTAAAGCCTAAATCAAAAACACCCGAAACGGCATTACCATATTCGGCAGGAAAAGCAGAGGTGAAGAAATCTGAACTCTTTAATAAGTTGGTATTTAAAGCACTTACCGCCCCACCTGTAGTACCTATTGAGGCAAAGTGGTTAGGATTGGTAACGTTCATGCCATCAATGCGCCACAAAACACCTGTAGGTGAATTGCCTCGTATTACAATGTCATTACGGCTATCATCAGGGGTACTTACGCCAGCAAAGTTGGCGGCTAGTCTTGCAGGGTCGCTTCTACCGCCAGCGTAGCGGTTTACTTCTTCCATAGAAAAAGTTCTAGCACTTACTGTGGCAAACTTATTAATGCTGCTTGCTTTGTTGCTAGACGTTACTACCACATCTTTTAGGCGCTTATAGCTTTCATCCATGGTAATATCTAGTATCACTTCTTTGCCCGATGTAACCACCACATTTGGTATCGTCACATCATTGTAGCCAGCGTGCGATATAGTAACGGTGTATCTTTCAGGCAATAGGTCTTTTAAGGTATAATTGCCCGTTGCATCTGTAATAGTGCTTTGTGTAGTTGTACCAGATAGCTTGATGGCAGCACCAACCAAAGGCACTTGCGATAGTTTATCTACCACTACCCCTCTTATATTTTGTTTATTGCCTTGCGCAGCTACTATATTTACGCATAATAATAACAACAGAAAACCTACATAATTCTTCATGCAACAATATATTTTGTTGCAACAATGGTAGCTAGCATTACTCGCAGCAACAACATAAATCCATTGAGTTGTAGAAAAATGTGGTTGAGTTGTAAAAGGGCTTGTAGAGTTTGAAATATACCAATAAAAAAGCCGCTGTTTCTAGCGGCTTTACTTTTATAAACCAAACAATAAATCTTCTTTAAATAAAGCGGTTAATAATATTTTCAAGATATTCTTGCTTGCCACTAATCATTGCTGGTTCGCCGTTATCAATAGCGTATTGGCGTAAATCGGCTAATGATAATTTACCTGCCTCAAAATCTGCACCTGCACCGGTATCAAAAGATGCGTAACGGTCGCTACGGATTTTTTTGTAGTCAGATTTTTGCAAAATATTATCAGCAACAATTAAAGCTCTAGCAAATGTGTCCATACCACCTACATGTGCATAAAATAAATCGGCGGGGTCGGTACTATTACGTCTAATTTTTGCATCAAAATTAATACCACCACCTTGTAAGCCACCGCCTTCAAGCACTATCAACATGGTTTCTACTAGTTCATTAATGTTGTTAGGAAACTGATCGGTATCCCAACCATTTTGGTAATCACCACGGTTAGCATCCATGCTACCTAGCATACCATTGTTTACCGCTACTTGTACTTCATGCTGAAAAGTATGACCAGCTAATGTTGCGTGGTTTACTTCAAGGTTTAGTTTAAAATCTTCAAGTAAATCGTATTTACGCAAAAAGCCAATTACCGTTTCGCTATCGTAATCGTATTGGTGTTTACTTGGTTCGCAAGGTTTAGGTTCAATAAAAAATACGCCCTTAAAGCCATTGGCACGGGCATAATTTTTAGCGGTATGTAAAAATTTGGCAAGATGCTCTTGTTCACGTTTCATGTTTGTGTTTAACAAGCTCATGTACCCTTCTCTACCGCCCCAAAAAGTATAGCCCTCGCCACCTAATTCAATGGTAGCATCAATAGCCGATTTTACTTGCGCAGCAGCATGTGTTAAAACATGAAAATTTGGATTGGTGCTAGCACCATTCATATAACGCTTGTGAGAAAATAAATTAGCTGTGCCCCACAATAATTTTACACCGCTAGCGGCTTGCTTTTCTTTGGCGTAAGCTACCAAAGCCTGTAAGCGTCTTTCATTTTCAATTACATTATCACCATAATCTACCACATCTACATCGTGAAAGCAGTAAAATGGCAAATTCATTTTAGTAATAAACTCAAAGGCCGCATCCATTTTATCTTTCGCTCTTTCTACAGGATCAGCTTTCACATTCCATGGAAAAATATGGGTGGCTTCGCCAAATGGATCGGCACCATTGCCACAGAAGCTATGCCAGTATGCGCAGGCAAAACGTAGATATTCCTTCATCGGTTTACCAGCTACTATTCTGTTTTCATCGTACCAGCGAAACGCCATTGGGTTATCGCTCTCAATACCTTCAAATTTTACTTGACCAATACCTTTAAAAAATTCTGTGTTACCAGTAATTACACTTAACATGCTTTATTTTGTTTTAAAAAGTTTTAAATCTGCTACAAAAATAATCGGAACAAAAACAAATGATTTAAGCAATTCAAATCATTTGAGGCGCAAAATTATAGGTTTATTTTTATTTTGTAACCGATTGCATAAAATATTTTATTCTCAATTTAATTCCATTGTCTTACGTTTGAACAAGCATGAAAGCAAACAAGGATATTACCATTTACGACCTAGCAGAAGAACTGAATTTATCGCCAGCAACTGTAAGCCGTGCCTTAAAAAACAATCCAATTATTAATGCTGATACCCGAAAAAAAATATTGGATTTAGCGGCAAAAAGGGGCTATCGTTCTAATGCATTTGCCAGCAACTTACGAACGCAAAAAACAAACACAATTGGTGTAATTGTACATGAATTGAACAGCTATTTTATAACCGCTGTACTAGCAGGCATTGAAGAAGTATTAACAGAAGCAGGCTACGATATTTTAATTGCCCACTCAAACGAAACAGTAGCTAAAGAGCGCACCAATGCACACAATTTGTTTAACAAACGTGTAGATGGCGTAATTGCTTCGCTTGCTTACGATACGGATGACTTAACACACTTTGAACCTTTTATAAAAAAACACATACCGCTATTATTTTTTGATAGAATTGATAATAGTATTGCTGCAACACAGGTAGTAATAGACAATGTTGAAGCTGGCTACCAAGCCACCAAACACTTGATAAAGCAAGGTTGTAAACGTATTGTACATGCTACCGCTAATCTTAAACGCAATGTATATGCAGATAGGCTTACTGGCTACAAAAAAGCATTGCTAGAACATAAGTTGCCGTACAACAAAGGCTTGGTTTTGGTAAATGATTTTACAGAAGATACTGGTAAATTAATTGTAGAACAAATGCTTGCAATGAAACAACAGCCTGATGGCTTGTTTGTAACCAACGACTTTTGCTCGGCGGTATGTATTGCTGAATTGAAAAAAGCTGGCATAAAAGTACCAAAAGATATTGCGGTAGTAGGCTTTAATAATGATGTAGTAAGCCGTATGGTAGAACCCAATATTACCACCATTAATTATCCTGGTAAACTAATGGGTAGAACCATTGCAGAAAGGCTAGTACTACAACTAAAAACCAAAAAGAACATTAATAAACAAGAGCAAATTATTGTGCCTTCAGAGTTAATTGTAAGAGACTCATCGAAGCGGAAAAAGTAAGGATTAAATATCTGCAGATGCTTTGTACCTCAGCACTACCAACTACTGTGCACCACTATTATCAACAGCCATTACAGGTGTTGCGCCTAACTTTTTAATAATTTGCATTACCTTAATAGTTGTACCTAAATGCGAAGTGCTATCGCCATTAATAACTACCGATGGTTTATCGGTTTCTTTAGATAATACTTCTTTTAATTGTAGCTCTAATTCACTGAAAGGGATGAGTTTTTGACCAATGTACAATTGTTGATCTTTATCTACCGTAATAACTACGGTTTGCTTGGCTTTAGTATCGGCTTTGGCTTTTGGGTTTGATACTTTGATAACATTTGGATTGGCCAAAGTAGACACGATAAGGAAGAATAATAAAAGGATGAACAAAATATCGTTTAAAGCACCAGTATGTACTTCAGGATGCGCTTTTAATCTTTTACGGATGTTCATATTTTTTTTATTTCACGAATTATTTCAAATTACTCGAATTACACGAATTATCTAACCACGAATTATTTCCAATTACTCGAATTACACGAATTATCTAACC
>JASGCX010000018.1:0-49428 GCA_030053925.1 Flavobacterium sp. | reverse complement strand
TTATCTAACCACGAATTATTTCCAATTACTCGAATTACACGAATTATCTAACCACGAATTTTTTCCAATTACTCGAATTACACCAATTATCTAACCACGAATTATTTCCAATTACTCGAATTACACGAATTATCTAACCACTAATTATTTCCAATTTCTCGAATTACACGAATTATCTAACCACTAATTATTTCCAATTACTCGAATTACACGAATTATCTAACCACGAATTATTTCCAATTACTCGAATTACACGAATTATCTAACCGCGAATTATTTCCAATTACTCGAATTACACGAATTATATAACCACTAATTAAAACACAATTTCTCGAATTACACCAATTATCTAACCACTAATTAAAACACAATTACACGAATTACCTAACCACTAATTATTTCCAATTACTCGAATTACACGAATGAATATGCTTAGATAAGAGCTAATTAAAGATGTAAACGTACAAGTAAGATGCTTCGTAAACTCAGCACAAGCTACAACAGACGATGAAAAGTATTACTACAGTTGGTTACATAAAAATCACTCGCTACAATACTTTCTGCCTCTTTGCCTTACAACTCTTTGCCTCGCTTCTACCTTGTTGGTTCTTGCAAAATGTCAATAAAATCAGCACTTGCAGCTTCCATTTTATTGGCGGTTTTATCTATTTGGGTGTTTAAAAAACTGTAAGCCACATAAGCCATTAGGCCAATTATTAAACCCGTTGCCGATGTAACCATTTTAGTGTAAATACCGCCTGCAATAGTGCCTAGCGTGTACTCACCAGTAGATGCGATGCCATAAAACAATTGCACCATACCAAAGATGGTTCCTAAGAAGCCAAACATGGGTGCAATACCCGCAATAAGTGATAGAATAGAGAGATTTTTCTCCATTTTATACATCTCAAGTTTGCCCACATTTTCCATACTCTTTTCAATGGCATCAATGGGTTTACCAATGCGCTGAATACCTTTATCAATCATTTTGGCAACAGGATTATTGGTATTTTTTGCCAAACTGCGAGCCGCAGAAATATTGCCAGTAATAATGTTGTCACGAATGATGTTCATGAAACTATAATCAATTTTTGATGCTTTGTTGATGGCAATTAAACGTTCGAAAAACACAAAAATGGTAGCTGCTAACAGTGCGTACAGTGGGTACATAATGAAGCCCCCTTTTTGCAACAAATCCCACAAGGAGAAGATTTTACTTTCTAGCGCAGTAGCTGCGTTTGCTACTTTTTGGGTTGAATCGGCTACGGTATTTCCTATTTGCAACAAATAATACATTCGTACTGAATTTAGATATTGGCTAAAATAATGCCTTTACTAAACCCAGCAAGTAACTGTGTATAAAATTGTAGGGGTTTTAACGTTTGGGGGGAAGATACTATTTATCAATTACCTTCTCAATATGAGTCAATTGGCCTAGTGCATTCATACCTTCAATAACAATTCTAAACTTCTTAACTACATCGCTATTATAAAAATCTACTTTGAATGTTTTACTGTTTTTATCGGTAAGCACAAAAGGATTCCAATACAAAGTAGTTCGTGTATCTACAGGGCTATTAAGTTGGGGCGCAAAATAATCGGGTTGATAAAATTCTTTGTATGCGGTGTAACCAAATAACAGCACACTTTTAAGAGTGCTTGCAGTATTGTATTTGATGTCATCGGGCTTGCGTGTGTAAATAACAATAGCACCTGATGCACCAGCACCAGACGAACCCATAAATGGTGGACGAAAGACTTTGATGTAGGCAATATCGGTCATTTGAATATGCTGAATATCGTAGGCATCTGATGGCATTTCATTTAAAAAAATTTCAGGAGAGCCTTCACGCCAGGTAAGTGCGGTGGTATCGCCAGGTTCTAAACTGTGCGATATGGTAAGGCCTGGCACTTGGCTTTGTAAATAATGAAAAACATCTAGTGAGCCTTTTGCAGTTTCATCGTTTAATACATCAAACGCAAAACCATTGTTACCCTTAAATAAACTAGAAGCATATTTATCGTCTAATATTTCTTTTGAAGTTTTCACTTTTGAGTTCACAATCACTTCTTTTAGCAAGCCATTTTTTGCTTCTTTTTTTAGCCTTTCTATAAGTTGATTAATAGAATCGTTACTTGCAAAAACAATAGTATCGGCATCACTTGTTTTAGGCAGTTGAATGTTTTTAAACAAAGGTGTTTGTGAGATAGGATTTTGAAAACTCACAGCACCAATATCATTCAATTTCTTATCGGCATTAAACTGATGGAATAGTTTTATGGTATCGTAAAATATCAATTGCTTTAGTTCAAAAGTGCCATTTTGCTTTACTTGTGTTGCCAGATATTGCTTACTGCTATCTTTAGATTGCAGTATTAAGCTAAGTACTTCGTTGGGCTTAATGCTTGCTTGACCACCAGAAAATACTTTGCCTTTTATCTGTAAATAATCTGTTTCCTTTTCATTAATAATATTGGGCTTTTTAAGGCTTACAATATTGTTCCAATTGTAGCGTCGCCAACCATGCGTAAGCATTACTAAATCAAGATAATTTCTTGTAGAATCTTCGTTGTTTAAAAAATAAAATGCAGGATTATTTATGTAGCCTTTTATATCATCTGTTAATAACAATTCGCTGATGATATGACTAGATGAGTCTTTAGCCAAACTTGCATCTGTAATAGCAACTGACATGTTTGAAAGCAAGCTATCATTTACGGTAATTTCAAAACTATTTTTTGCTCTTTTACCAAGCTCTTTTTTTACAGTAGTAATTGTTGGAAAAAATTGATGTAAATTATTATTTACAAATACAATACGTTCAGCGATAGGCAACCAATTATTATCAAACAAAGTAAGCTGAACAATGCCTGTAGGCAAGCTATCTACTGGTATTGAAGCGACTACTGTTTTCTTGTTACTAAGGTTTAAGGCAGCATTGTAAATCTCTTGTTGGTGCTGTGTCGCAATAAGATGTAAAGATTTTAAATTATCGGTAACACTTGCAGACCTTGACACTGCATATACTATTTTATCTTTTATAATTTGTGCCGATAAAATAGAACTATTTGATTTTGCAACAGGTAGCCTTGTACTGTAATTATTACCAAGTTCATCTATCCAATTACAGGTATAATTATCTTGCAATTCGGGCTGCAAAAGTAGGTAACCCATACCATCGTGCAGCGGCACAATTGAGTCAATCAATTCATTTTTACCATTAACAATAGCACCTCTAAACTGTATAGGCTTACCCAAAGCGTTCGTAGCTAAATAAGCTAGCTTAGATTGTAGACCATTTATTAAATCACCGCCTTCAGGAAAAAAGTGTAACGTAGAAGTAACAGTTGTTGCTGCTGGTTTTGAAACATTTTTTTTACTATAAATTTTAATCGTTTTCGAGTAAATAAAGGATGTATCAAAGTTCAACATCCACTTGGTATAGGCTTTTAAATGTAACGCTTGACCTTTATAGTTTTGCGGCACTTCAAACTGACTTCTAGCAGTAGCATCAAATACAGGCTGAGACGTATGTTTTAAAAGCGAACCAGTATCATCGTACCAATCTATAAACAAGGTTTTACTGTATCTAGAAGGATTTTTGCCTGCAAGCAAATACGCTTTCATCCAAATAGTTTCGCCGCTATTATACACAGTTTTATCTAGATGCAAGTGCAATTTTTCTTGCTGAAACTGATTCTTGTAAATGGCAAGCATAGAATCTATTTGCTGCGCACGACCAAGCAAGCAAACACTTAATAATAGAAGAATACAAATTTGCTTCATAAATACAATTAAAACCAAGTTTACACTAATAAACTAGCGAACTGCAAATAAAAAAGAGACTCAAAAGTCTCTTTTTTATTTGTGTAAAAGCAATAATTTTTATTTGTTATTGTCTAATGTTAAACTTACATAAGGCAATTTGGTGCCAGTAGATCCAGAGTAACCCATGCAAAAAACAGTCATTACTCTTTGGCTTATTAAACCACTGGCATTTGCGTAGGTAGCAATAGCCGTACTTGTACTTACTGCACCAGCCGTTCTTACGGCCCAAGTTGGCGTTGCAAATGATGCATAATTAGGTGCATTTACACCAGTACGCACCGTAAAAGTATCAGTTGATGACAAATATGGAACGTTTGCTTTCATTAAAGTACCGTTTAAATAAACGTCAACAGCAGCAACATTTGGAATTAAATTAACAAAACGAAAACGACAATAGCCTGTATCAATATAGTTCACATAGTTTTTAACTAATAATGATTTTGTATTGTTAACTGTAGCATTTACCAATGTGTCTGTTATATGTAAAGTACGTGTGGTATCATCAGGAATGTTCACTACTGTTTTGTAAAACAAAATAGAGTCGATTGATGTTCCAACCTTAGGTATCACTAGTGAAATGGTATCATCACCCTTTGGTACAGCCAAATATAATGCATAGTTACTACCTCTAGTATTATAACCGCCACCAGGAAAGGGCGTTCTTGTTTGTAAAGCACTACCAACAGTTTGCCCATTAACTTTAAGCATAAAAGTTGCATAATCAACCGTATAGGCTGATGCAATAACAATTTTAAGTTGACCTTTTGTAGGATCACCAGCGTATGCATAATAAGCTTGGTTAGTTACACCATCATTTTTGGTACACGCATAAGTCAAGAAAAATATGCTCATAAGGATGCAACATTTCAATATATTTCTTTTCATCTTGATTGTTTTAATTATTAGTATTAAGGTTGCGTAAACCACTGCTCTTTAGTATGATAATCTGAAGCAAGAGCACCTATTGCCTGTAATGCTGGTATATTATACAAATACTCGGAATTATACCTTGGTCTACATCTATAAACAATCTTTCCATTATTATAAGAAGTTAAAGTAGTAGGTAAATTAAACCCAGCATATACTTGTTTACTTGTTGCGGGATCCAAATCTGTATAATGAAATCTGCGTAAATCTGTCCAAGTTTCGTTAAATCCATAACCATACAATGCAATATATTTCTGCAACATTATCTTAGACAACGTTAAATCACTCGCAGATGCTGGTACTATGGCTGCATTTGCTAGGTAATTGGCTCTAGCAGTAGATGTAATTCTTAGTGCTACAGGAATACGGCTTTCGTACTTAGAAATTAACAAGTCAAAGCTTAAATTAATGCCATTTTTATAAGCAATTAAAGCAGTGGCTTTATCACCTTTTCTATAAGCAGCTTCTGCTTTGGTAAATTGTAATTCTGCCGCAGTCATTACAGGAAACTCAGCCAAATTATTAAATATATATCTACCCGAATCTGGAATATTAGTAGCAGATATTGAAGAATATACTTGCCTCCAAAAGGTCTTTGGCTGATTTGCAACAGTAGCTAAACCCGAACTTGAAGTGCCTAAATTGGGTTGCACACCTTTGTAAGATGACGATGACAGTGTTACTGGCGTAACCGCATTTTCATTTATTAAATATGGCGTTCGTGGATCAAAAATACCTGTAAAAGGAGAAGCCGTGGAAGCACCAGTTAATAAATCTGCTATAAATGCCGACTGCCTTATAGATGCAATATTACCCCTGTAAGATCCATAGTAGTTATTTAAACCAGAGTAGTTGCCGCCAACCCATTTTTGAGCAGCATTATCATTGTTAGAATTAATTGACAAATCAACATATTTAATAACAGAATCGGCATAGTTCATACTAGCATAAATGGCCTTATTACTAAGATGTGCATAAGAGCGTGCCTTAATACCATAAACAAATTTTTTCCATTTATTTACATCACCACCATAAAAATAAGCATCACCAATAGCAAGGTTTGCTGCACTTACATTACCGTCAGTTCTGTTTAAATAGTAAATAGCACTATCGCATATCTGCCTCACAGTATCGTACACAGCAGCTTGTGAGTTGTATTCAAATTGGTCACGAGATACATCAAATGCCTGTTTTAATATTACTTCACCATATTCTTCGGTAAGTGTAAGCCAGCTAAATGCAAAAATTGCATTTGCCACACCTACATAATCCCATTTCTTCTGTTCTTTGCCTTTATCAATGATATATTTTGCATTAGCACCTATGCCATAGTAGTGCATAGCCCACACAAGCCCTGTGTTATCAGATGTTGTACCATAAACACCACCCATTTGATCATAATTATCACCAGCAGTGTACGAGTTCCAAAATTGAATATATCTACCTAACAAAACAGCTTCGGCAGCACAACCATAGGAACCACCACCACCGCCAGTGGGTGGCGCAGCAGTCGAAGTCATTTGATTGGTTACATTAGGTAAAATCGATTCAATTGCCCCTTCAATAGGATTATTGGGGTTTAAATAAGCATCATCAAGCTTTTTAGAACATGACGAGAAAAAGATACTTACAGTGATTATTGCTACTGAAAGTCCTGAATATGTTTTAGTTTTCATTACTATTTTTTTTATTAAATCACTTAAAATCCAATTCTAAATCCACCATTAAAACTTAATGGTGCAGCAATATTGCCATAATCAAATCCTACAGCACCAACACCACGAAGCGATGCATTACCACCATTAGCCGAAGGATCCGCACCAGAATAATTAGTAAATAATACCAAATCGTTACAAGTTAAAAAGAAACTCATGCTTTTAAATGCTCTGATATACTTTTTTAAACTACTAGCTGGTAACGAATAGCTTAACGAAATATCTCTTAATCTAAACGATTTTATATCTCTCTCCATATAATCTTCTTCCGGCATTGCTAAAGAACCATAATAACCAGATGTAGTACTTGTAGTTGTAGCAGTATTATAATATGGAGTAACCATAATGGTATTAACCGTAGCGTATGCTGTATTTTCTAAGCCATTTTGTAATATGCCTTTCACGGCTCTTGGTGTTAAACGATCGGCAGTTTTTACCGATTTACCCAAATTGGTCAAAAACATATTTGTACCGTTGAATATGTCACCACCTACACGTAAATCCCATAAGAAGCTAAGGCTCCAACTCTTATATCTAAACTTATTTGTAGTACCTAAAGTAAGCCATACAGTTCTATCGGCTCTAACTCTAAATGTAGCATCATTTACAGGTAAGCCTGTTGTTGGTGAAATTAAAATTTCACCATTATTGCTACTTAAGCCATTAGCACCAGCAGCTACTAAATCTTGGCGTTTATAACCAAAACTAGTTATAGTACCTGTAGATCTTCCTTTTTGCAAACCACCTCTAGCATTGTTGTACAACCAAGTTGATGCATCGTAATAGTCTGCACCAGCAATATCTATTGGACTTGGAATAGCTAATACTCTACTCCACATATGATTGAAGTTGAACTGAATATTCCAATCAAAATCTTTCTTGCGAATTGGTTTAACAGTTAAACTCACCTCAATACCTTGATTTCTAAGACTTGAATTATTCGCTGTATTTAACACGAAACCTGTACCATAACTAGCTCTAAAACCCTGAGCGATTTGATCTAAGGCAAGTGTATTATAGTACGCAGCATCAACCGAAAGCACATCGTTAAACATTCTAAATTCGGTACCTATCTCGTAAGTGTTCTGTCTTTCTGGTTTCAAATTAGGATTTGCATTGGTAAATGCATACTGCAAAGGAACTGGCAAAAGGTTTTCAAAAATTGGCGCAGCAGGCGTAGTGGCACTGGTTACAGTAGGCACAAAATTCGATTGATTGGCATAAGGGCTTGGAAGCCTTGCAGTAGAAGCCATAGATGCTCTAATTTTCCAGTAGTTCAACAAATTGCCTTTAAGTTTTGGAAATATATCACTCACTATAATACTTAAACTTCCGCCTGGATAGCTGTAGTTTCTATTTGCTTTTGGCAATACAGAAGAAGATTCGAAGGCAATAGAACCTGTAAAGAAAACCACATTTTTATAACCAACGGTTGCTTCTGCAAAACCAGCAATTTGTAAGGAATTAACCTGATTCCAATTGCCACTGCCATATAAAGTATTTCTACTTAGACGGCTGCGTGTTGCCAAGGCTGTAGCACTGCTGTCAAAACTTCTGATACTATCTTGTGTACCCGAAACACTATATAACTGCCTATGAGACTCACTCCATCTTGTACCAATAGTTGTTCGTACATTAAAGTTGCCAAATGTTTTTTTAGCAGTAGCAGAAATAGTATGGTTGTAATTACCTTGTTTCACCCAATAATTATCCAATTGTCCCTTATTAGACATTGAAGATTGTGAAGCTGATTCTGGATCTCTATACTGAAAACCAGATGTTGTATAAAAGGTGTAACCAAATCTACCAGATAATGTAAGCCATTTGTAAAGGTTAACATTAATGCCCAAACTTGCAACATAGTTATCTGTATTATCTTTAGAAACATTCCTATTCACAGCAAAAAAAGGATTATCTGTTTCAGAAGCAGTACCCAAAGGTGCGTCATCTGCTTCATTATTTAAACCCAAGTTAGTTCCTAACAAATAGCGCTTATGACCATTAGCTAATAAATAATTGCTAGCATTGTCGGTAGCGGGCCATAAAAATAAATTCAGCAAGTAGCCTCCAGCACCTTTTAGTGCTTTATCATTCGCACTTTTGGTATAAGTTATTGAAGGACTAATATCAATATATTTACCAATTTTTGTAGTATTTGAGAACCTTACATTTGTTCTTGTAAGCCTCGTATTAGGTACTACACCAGATTGATCATAATAAGATCCGCTGAATCGAAAACTAGACTTTTGAGTTCCAAAGTCTACACCTAAATTGTGAGTTTGACCAGATGACGTTTTGAAAAAATTTCCAACATTATCATACAAAACAGTGCTAGGCTTAACTGCGGGACCAAAAGAGAAGAACGAATTACTTGCAGCCACACCATTTGTACCAGGTAAAAAACCATTGTACATCTTAGGCATATTCTGCAATTTTTGAAAACGAAAGCTATTATCGTAATTCACTTTAAAAATATTGTCTTTAGCCAATTTGGCCTTCTTAGTAGTTATCACTATCGCACCATTACTAGCAGCACTACCGTACAACACTGTAGCTTCTGGCCCCTTTAATACAGTTATTGATTCAATATCATTTGGGTTAATATCAGCAATACGATTAGTGAAATCATTATTAGTATTACTTTGACCAGCAGCACCTGCAATATTAGACGTTGCATCAATTGTAGAGTTATCCATAATAATACCATCAACCACAAATAATGGTTGATTGTCTAATGACATTGAATTAAAACCTCTTAAAATAATACTTGAAGAAGCACCTGGAACCCCAGAAGTTTGGGTAATGGTTGCACCTGCAATTCTACCTTGTAATCCATTTAAAAAACTCTCTCTTTGGGTTTCCTTTAAATCATCTCCTTTTACTGTTTGCGCAGAATAGCCTAACTCTTTCGGATTTCGCTTAATATCCATAGCAACTGTAACTGTAACATCCTCTAAGTCTGTGACTTGGCTTTTTAAACTCACTACTACTGCCTTGTCCGCTTGAATTACCACTCTTTGCGCTTCGTAACCTACCGAACTAATTAGTAAGGTTTGACCCGCTGTAGCTTTAACTGAAAAATTACCTTTATCGTCTGTTTGGGTAGCCGCACTTGCGCCTACTACTTTTACGGTTGCCCCTGCAATGGGCGTTTTCTTATCTGCATCTTTTACCGTACCAGTCACCATCTGGCTTTGCCCCAATACTGTAAGGCAAACAAAGAACAGCAGCAATGCCAATCCTTTCATTTGTAAGTGAATTTTTCTCATACTAGGTTTATGTTTTTATTAAAAAGAATGAATTGAAAAGATTGCATAAAATCGCAAAAAAAAAGTGCTATCAACAAATAAAGGCTAAAATTATAGCAATTAATTTAGAACCTAAGCACATAGTTACAAATTAAAATCCACAATACCCAACTAGTTATTAACAAACTTTAACAAAATTTAGAAAGAAGTAAAAAACTGCAAAAAAATGCAGCATTTCGCAAGAAATAATGTCTTTAGCACTTCTACAAAATTTCTAAACCAACAGCCCTGTAGTTGTTTAGTGCGGCACTATCTGGCGGCAGTTCGGTTATCAATGTATTTATCACTTTCGCATCGCATACTTTTAAGCGTTGTACCGAATTTAGTTTCTCCGAAATGGCTAGTGACACTGTTTTATTGGCACAAGCTATCATGGCTTTTTTAACTTCAATTACTTCCCATTCTAAGTCCGTAATGCCTTCTTTTACATCTATACTATTGGTACCTAAAAAGCAATAATCGGCTTTAATGTCTTTCAAGCGCAACACCGCTTCGGCACCTACACTCATTTGTGCCGATTTTAATAGTTTGTTCCCTATAAATATCACATCAATATTGGGGTGATTTAAAAGTTCTAATGCGGTGGGTACACTTGGTGTTATAAACGTGGCGGTTAAATCTTTGGGCAGGGCTTTTACAAGTTCTCTAATGGTTGTACCGCCACTTAGTACTACAAACATGCCATCCTTTATTAGCCTTACTGCTTTGTGTGCAATGGCTTTCTTTTCGGGTAGTGCATATATATCGTTGTTCTGTATGGTAAAATGAAACGATTTTGACAATGCCCCACCATGCACTTTTGTTAGTTTGCCATCTTCATCTAGTTCTTGTAAATCTCTCCTTATCGTGTCTTCGCTCACATTCATTTGAATGCTTAAATCGCTAGATAGTACTTTGTTGTGGATGTTTATCTGCTGTAGTATATACGCTTGTCTTTCTTTTTTTAGCATAGTATGGCAGTTAGTAAGGCGGCTAAACTACTGTAAAATTTAAAAGTGCTGCTTTATTTTATAAAATGTATTACGTAAACTGTTCTCGCCTAGCTTGCTACTTCAATAATTACCATGCTTTCAGCTACTAAAGCGTAGTATTTAGCTATCTATTTCTGCCAATTATGCAAGCGGCGCATAACCAATTTTCTATTTTTTGCTTTATTTTTTAATGGTTGCCAGCTATTGGCTATCAGCACAAAAAAATGTATGCACCCATCATTCATACCATCTTCATCATGGCAAATTGGCAATTACCATTTGCAACTAGAAATTTTTAGCTCGCAATATTATTAAATTGCCCTTACTAAACTATACCGTTGTTTCTTTGTTTTGAAACCATTAATAAACCAATTAGTTATGACAGCAACAAATGCCTATGCGGCACAATCGGCAACCACACCATTAGCACCTTTTAGCTTTGAAAGACGAGAAACTGGTGCCCACGATGTACAAATTGACATCTTATACTGCGGTGTTTGCCACTCAGATTTACACCAAATTCGTGACGAATGGGGCGGCTCTATTTTTCCTATGGTACCAGGCCACGAAATTGTGGGCCGCATTACACAAGTGGGTAGCCATGTAACCAAATTTAAAGTAGGCGATTTAGCTGGTGTGGGCTGCTTTGTAGACTCGTGCCGCACCTGCCAAAACTGTAAAGATGGTGTAGAACAATACTGCAACGAAGGCATGGTAGGTACCTACAATAGCCGTGAAAAATTAACTGGCGCTCCTACCTATGGTGGCTACAGTACCAATATTGTGGTTAACCAAAACTACACCCTTCATGTGTCTGATAAGCTACCACTTGCCGGCGTAGCGCCTTTGCTTTGTGCCGGCATTACCACTTACTCGCCTTTGCGCCACGTAGGTGTAAAAAAAGGCGATAAAGTTGCCGTTTTGGGTTTGGGTGGTTTGGGGCACATGGCAGTAAAATTTGCCGTGGCTTTTGGTGCCGAAGTTACCATGTTAAGTTCTTCGCCTTCTAAAGCTGCCGATGCCGAAAGATTGGGCGCACATCACTTTGCGCTTACAAGTAACCCTAAAACCATGCAAGGTTTACAAAACAGTTTCAACTTTATTTTAAACACCGTTTCGGCCCCACACAACTACAATACATACCTCAATTTATTATGTACCAATGGTACTATGATTGTAGTAGGCGTACCACCTGCACCTGCGCAAGTGCCTGCATTTAACCTTATTATGAAACGTAGAAGCATCATGGGTTCGTTAATTGGTGGCATTAAAGAAACCCAAGAAATGTTAGATTTTTGTGCAGAACACAATATTGTAAGCGATGTAGAACTAATTGCTATTGAAAAAATTAACGAAAGCTACGAGCGCATGTTAAAAGGCGATGTTCGCTACCGTTTTGTTATTGATATTGCTTCGCTAAAAAAATAAAACACGCTACGTTGTAAGTGGTTTTCTTTTGCGTAACCAACAGTTGTACTACTACATAGCTTGCGTGTAGCCAAGGTAGAGAAAAAGATTTTTTAGCCAACCAATGCAATGCCTTAGATGCGCAAATAAACAATTTAGTGTATCAGTTATATGCGCTTACCAATGATGATATTAAAATAATAGAAGGTAGTTAAGGGGGCTATTACCATTTCACCCCATCATATTACACCCGAAACGCATACATGAAACGCAGCAAACTTTCGGGTGTTCCCGAAACTAACTTCTGCAACGCAGGGGGCTTTCGGGTGTTCCCGAAACTAGCTTCTGCAACGCAGCATACTTTCGGGTGTTCCCGAAACTAAGTTCTGCAACGCAGGGGGCTTTCGGGTGTTCCCGAAACCAAGATCTGCAACGCAGGGGGCTTTCGGGTGTTCCCGAAAGCTTCTCACGCCACGAAATACACTTTCGGGTAAATATGTTTGCTACAAACTAGTCTATACTACGCAGATAAGGAAGGATTTTTTAATTACAAAAAATAAAATAGCCCCTTGCAATGGGTGCATCATTATTTATCTGCTGCGAGCCAATGGCTGCCAACCATTTAAAAATCAACCAAAAAATAGAGAATTGTTTAGGCACCGCTTGTAACTGCCGTGTAATTTCTAAAAATTAAAACCTTTTGTTTATCAATAGCCATTAAAATCTAATCAATCGGCGTTATCTGTGTGCCAATACTTAGCCACGCAACCATTTAAAAATCAACCAAAAAATGGAAAATTGTTTATGCACCCCTTGCAACTGCCGTGTAATTTCTAAAAATTAGAACCTTTTGTTTATCAATAGCCATTAAAATCTAATCAATCGGCGTTATCTGTGTGCCAATACTTAGCCACGCTACCATTTAAAAATCAACCAAAAAATAGAAAATTGTTTATGCACCGCTTGCAACCACCGTGTAATTTCTAAAAATTAAAACCTTTTGTTTATCAATAGCCATTAAAATCTAATCAATCGGTGTTAGCTGTGTGCCAATACTTAGCCACGCAACCATTTAAAAATCAACCAAAAAATAGAAAATTGTTTAGGCACCGCTTGTAACTGCCGTGTAATTTCTAAAAATTAGAACCTTTTGTTTATCAATAGCCATTAAAATCTAATCAATCGGTGTTAGCTGTGTGCCAATACTTAGCCACGCAACCATTTAAAAATCAACCAAAAAATAGAAAATTGTTTAGGCACCGCTTGCATCTGCCGTGTAATTTCTAAAAATTAAAACCTTTTGTTTATCAATAGCCATTAAAATCTAATCAATCGGCGTTATCTGTGTGCCAATACTTAGCCACGCAACCATTACTTTTGCGAAAATTTTTTTAATGGAAGCAACTGCAACAAAAGGATTGATTACCCCAGAAATTTTTGAAACCTTACAACAAATTGTTGGCAAGCAATACATTTTAGCCGACGAAGAAAATTTGCATCACTACGGCCACGACGAAACTGAAAAATTATTGTACCTACCAGAAGTAATTGTAAAACCAGCCACTACCCAAGAAGTGGCAGCCATTATAACATTGTGCAACCAGCACATTATACCAGTTACCCCACGTGGTGCAGGTACTGGTTTAAGTGGCGGTGCATTGCCACATTTAGGTGGCGTATTGCTAAGCACAGAGCGTTTAAACAAAATCATTCAAATAGACGAAAGAAACCTACAAGTTACCACCGAGCCAGGTGTAATTACAGAGGTTTTACAAGATGCCGTAAAAGAAAAAGGTTTGTTTTACCCACCAGACCCAAGCAGCAAAGGCAGTTGCTTTATTGGTGGCAATATTGCCGAAAACAGTGGCGGTCCTAAAGCGGTAAAATACGGTGTAGTAAAAGATTATGTACTAAACCTAGAAGTAGTATTACCAACAGGTGACGTTATTTGGACTGGTGCCAACGTGCTTAAAAACTCAACAGGTTACAACCTTACACAACTAATGGTAGGTAGCGAGGGTACATTAGGTATTGTAACCAAAATTGTATTGAAGTTAATACCATTGCCTAAGTACGATTTATTAATGCTTGTACCATTTGTAGATTTAGAAAAAGCAAGCGAAGCAGTTAGTGCCATTTTTAGAGCAGGCTTTACCCCTAGCGCTTTAGAATTAATAGAAATAGATGCGCTACAAATTGTAGCCAAAATGGTAGATAGCCACGCTGTACCAGTAACACCCGATATTGCGGCACACTTAATTATAGAAGTAGATGGCAATAATATGGATGTATTGATGAACGAAATGGAGCAAATAGCCGAACTAATGGTTGCCTACGGTGGCGGCGAAGTGTTTTTTGCAGATGATGCGCAGCAAAAAGCTGAATTGTGGAAGCTTCGCAGAAGAGCCGCCGAAGCTGTAAAATTGGTAGGCTACACTATTGAAGAAGATACAGTAGTACCACGTGCCCAATTACCCGCATTAATTAGAGGCGTAAAAGCTTTGGGCAAAAAACACAATTTTCATGCGGTATGTTATGGCCACGCAGGCGATGGTAACTTACATGTACGTATTTACAAAGAAGGCATACCTAATAGTTATGGCAACGAAGAAATGACCAATATTCTACGTGCTATGTTCAATTTAGTGTATAGCCTTGGCGGTACCATTAGTGGCGAGCATGGTATTGGGCTAATTCAAAAAAAATACATGGATATTGTATTTAAAGAAGCCAATTTAGATATTATGAGAGGCATTAAAAAAGTGTTTGACCCTAATAATATTTTAAACGCAGGTAAAATATTCGATTTAAAATAATCAATTGCAACACATAGTGACATGGCATATTAAAGAACCACATTGTTTTTTTTACGCTATCGGCATTTTAACTATTTATCTGTGTGTAACATTTTAAAATTTATGTTTCTTTACGTAAAATTCTTAAAAATATGAAGCAGTTACTACTATCAATTGTATTTGCAACTTTTATGTTATCGGCTTTTTCGCAAGAAGATGAAAAGCCTAAACGCCTATCTAAAGAAGAAGAACCAGGGCATTTTCGTAAGGACAATGTATATATTGGCGGTGGTGTGGGCCTTGGTTTTAATAGCAACACCTACGGCAGTAACTTCAATTTGGGCATTACGCCAGAAATTGGCTACTCATTTACCCATTGGTTAGATATGGGTGTATCGTTAAACCTTAATTATTACTCTTACAATTATGGTTTTACAGGTGGCGGTACTACTAAGCAACGTAGCTTTAACTATGGTGGTGGTGTGTATTTAAGGGCTTACCCTTTGCAAGAGTTTTTTATTCAGGTGCAACCTGAGTATAATTTTATTAGTACAAAACTTAGCTATACCAATATCAGCGGCGTTTTACGTTTAAACCAAAAAGCACCAAGCTTTTTAGTAGGCTTAGGTTATGGTAAACGCATTGTGGGGCAAAGTGGTTTTTACACAGCTATTTTATTAGATTTAGGTCAAGATAATTCTTCACCATACCGTCAAGTAAGTACCGATGTTAATGGCTACGCTACAGGAACTACACATGCTGTACCAATTATTAGAGCAGGTTTTACTTATTATCTGCGTCCAAAAAAGCAAAAATAGCTTCAGGTGTATCGCATACAATTAGGCGTTCTTGCCAGTTTTCGTACAAGAACCCTTGTTGCTGCATGGTGCTAATATGCGCCACTAGGTGGTTATAATAACCATTGGAATTGAGTAGAAATATTTTTTTAGAGTGAATTTTTAAAGTGTTCCAAGTGAGCATTTCAAACAGTTCGTCTAGCGTACCATTACCGCCCGGTAGTATTACTGCGGCATCGCATAGTTCGTACATCATACGCTTACGCACGTGCATATCGGGCACTACTTTTAGTTCGGTAATACTTTTATGACCTTGTTCCCAAGCCATTAAAAGTTCTGGAATTATGCCTATTACTTCGCCCCCATTTTGCATTACGCTATCTGCAATAGCACCCATTAAGCCCACACCACCACCGCCATACACCAGTTTAATGTTTTTAGCAGCCATCAATTGCCCCAAAGCATGGGTATGGCTTAAAAACAAAGGATTTACACCAGTTTTACTACCACAAAAAACCGCCAAACTATTTACCATAACACACGTATTACTACAATTTAAAAAAAATGTACGCAATATTATTGCTTTACAAACAATAAAGCCAACACGAAATTTTGTAAAATGCTAGAAGGATTAGTTTTAGGCAGGGCCTGCCCTTCTTTGTCATGCTGAGGAAAAGCCTGCCCCGATTTTCGGGGAAGCAAAGAAGCATCCCCTCTGTTGCTTCTTTGCCCTGTGTTTCTTTCCTTTCTGCGAGCGGTAAAATATTGCCCGCAGATAACGCAGATTTCCGCTGATTAGATGTTGGTATAAAACACAGAGCAAGGAAGCATCCCCTCTGTTGCTTCCCCGAAAATCGGGGCAGGCGTTGCCCTGTGTTTTTTTTCCTTTCTTACATCCTAAAAATCCTAATTCAGACAATAAAGGAAATTTCTAACCCTCGACTATTTTGTGTGATAAATAAGCAGCAATAACCAACATGTAGAAACTTGTACTTGTTATCTGCTTTTGCTATCTTGCAACTATAAAAATACTTATGGCATCGGTAGAAACAATTAAAACCATTCAAAATCCATCGCTACTAAGGCAAATAGTAGACGAGGTAGATAGTATGAACGAGGAAGCACAAGCGGCCTTGTTGCGCAAAATAAAAATGCAACAAGCAGTGGCTGAATTTAAAGCACTTGAAGCGTGTTTTACGCCTTCGCAAATGACAGAAGAAGAAATTTGGGAAATGTGTAGCGCAACACGAAGAGAACTGTACGAAGAAAAAATGAAAAAGGACCATGAACTTAGTGATTGATTCTTCGGTTTTTGTTTCGTATGGCATGTATAACAAGCTATACAGAATAGCTGATGCAATAGTAACCTACCATAGTAACAATCCTCGGAGGTTTTGCAAAACCTCCGAGGATTAGCTTTAGGAAGAGCCTGCCCCGATTTTAGGGGAAGCAAAGAAGCATCCCCTCTGTTGCTTCTTTGCCCTGTGTTTCTTTCCTTTCTGCGAGCGGTAAAATATTGCCCGCAGATAACGCAGATTTCCGCTGATTAGATGTTTGTATAAAACACAGAGCAGAGCCTGCCCCGATTTTCGGGGAAGCAAAGAAGCATCCCCTCTGTTGCTTCTTTGCCCTGTGTTTCTTTCCTTTCTGCGTATTCAGCCATTTCTGCGAGCGGTAAAATATTGCCCGCAGATAACGCAGATTTCCGCTGATTAGATGTTTGTATAAAACACAGAGCAGAGCCTGCCCCGATTTTCGGGGAAGCAAAGAAGCATCCCCTCTGTTGCTTCTTTGCCCTGTGTTTCTTTCCTTTCTGCGTATTCAGCCATTTCTGCGAGAAACATAAACCTACAACTCTCTTACCCAAATATTTCTAAAACTAATAGGCTCGCTTGGGTCGCCATGCGATTGTAATTTTATAGGCGAAGCACCATGCGCTTTATAAGATGGCGCACCAATATAAGTAGTAGCACCTTTTAACTCGAAATTGTTTTGCAGCAACACACCATTATGTATTACCGTAACTCTTGCAGCAGATTGTAAAGAACCATCTGCATTAAAACGAGGCGCCGTCCAAATGATATCATACGTTTGCCATTCGCCAGGTTGCTTACAAGCATTTGCCAAAGGAATTGCTTGCTTGTACACACTACCTGTTTGGCCGTTTACATAAGTGGTATTGTTATAGCAGTCTAAAACTTGTACTTCGTACCCCAAATCGCCGGCGCCAGTTGATGCTAAAAACAAACCACTATTACCACGCACTTGCCCTTGGCCAGTAATATTTTTAGGAATGAGCCATTCAAGATGTAATTGATAATCTGTAAAACTTTGCTTGGTTTGTATGTTGCCAGCTTTTTTATTAACCGTAACCATGCCCTTTTTTACAATCCATTCTGCAGGTTTGGTAGTATCATTTGTAGAAACCCATTTATCTAAACTAGTACCATCAAATAACACAATGGCATCCGATGGTGCATGGGCAAACGTTTTACCGGGTGTTACAATTTTAGGTACTGGCAACCAAACTTCTGTGGCTTTAGGATCGCCTTGTGCTAGTAAATTACTCGTTGCAATAACTGTAGCCATGCAGGCTGCAAAAAAATGTTTCTTCATAATTACAATTTTAGACCGCTAATCTAAAGGTATTTATCGCACCGTAAAACATATAGCACACTTGCAATGGTTATTGGGGATAACAAAAGTGCAACAGAACAGAACAGGACAGCTACGCCTTAATTAACCCGATATTTATAGCCTATTTATCATCAATTGCTAACGATTTATTTATGACACTACAATTGCATCCTTTTAGAATTATTACTTTAGTTATTTGCTTAACTATTTCATTTACCACAAAAAGCCAAACCAAAAACAACTACACATTGTGGTACGAAAAACCAGCCAAAAACTGGAACGAAGCACTACCAATAAGCAATGGTAGATTGGGTGCCATGATATTTGGCAGAGTAAAAGAAGAATTACTGCAAATGAACGAGCAAACCTTGTGGACGGGCGGACCTGCAAACCAAAATCCTAACCCCCAAGCACCTAAATATTTACCACAAGTACGAGAAGCTTTATTTAAAGATAGCATAGAGCAAGCCGTAAAATTGCTGCACAAAATGCAAGGGCCAAATACCCAAATGTATCAGCCACTTGGCAACATTATTATTAAGCAAAACGCCATTGGCGAAGCCACCAACTATTATAGAAGTTTAAACATTGCCAATGCTATATCTACCACTCGCTTTACTATTGATGGTGTAGATTACGCTAGAGAATACTTTACATCGGCACCAGACCAAGTAATGATAATTAAACTTACTGCTAGTAAGAAAAATGCGCTATCGGTTACGTTTAAAGTAAACAACCAACTTGCCCACCAAACAAGCACAGATGCCAATAAAGATTTGATATTAAAAGGCAAAGCACGTATTACCAATGATGAACGTGGGGCACAAAAACCGATGGTTTTTACAGATGAAAACAACTGCAATGGTATGCGCTACGAAATGCGGGTACGTGTTGTAAAAACCGATGGCATAGTAACTACCGACAGCTTATTAAACATTAATAATGCCACCGAAGCATACATTATTGTTTCGGCTGCCACTAGCTTTAACGGTATAGACAAATGCCCCGATAAAGATGGTAAAGACGAGGTTGCAGAAGATTTGAAATACTTAAATGCCGCTACGCAAAAAAATTACGAAGCCATTAAAACAGCACATATTGCTGATTACACAAAATTTTTTAACAGGCTTAGTTTATCTATCAACAATTTGCCAGCTATTAACCTACCAACAGACAAAAGATTACAGTTGTATAAAGACGGTAATGAAGATTTTGGTTTGGAAGAATTGTACTGCCAATTTGGTAGATACCTGTTAATTTCTTCTTCACAACCAGGTGGCTTTCCTGCCAATTTACAAGGCATTTGGTGCGAAAACATTCGTCCATCATGGCGCAGTAATTACACTACCAACATCAACCTGCAAATGAACTATTGGCTAGCTGAACAATGTAACTTAAACGAAATGACAACGCCATTAATACAACATATTCTACGGCTTGCAAAAAATGGCACAGCAACCGCCAAAAACTATTATAATATGCGTGGTTGGGCGGTACACCACAACAGCGATATGTGGGCACAAACCAACCCTGTGGGCGAAGGCGGTGGCGACCCCAAATGGGCTAATTGGGCAATGGGTAGCCCTTGGCTTAGTCAGCATTTATACGAGCATTATTTATTTACCAACGATAAAAAATTTTTGAAGGATACGGCTTATCCGTTAATGAAATCGGCAGCAGAATTTTGCATTGATTGGTTGGTAGAAAAGAATGGGGCTTTGGTAACCGCACCATCTACCTCGCCAGAAAATGTGTACTTGCATCCAAATGGGTTTAAAGGCACTGTAACCATTGCATCTGCTATGGATATGGAAATAATTTGGGACCTTTTTAGTAATGTAATTGAAGCCAGTAAAACACTTGGCATTGATGCACCATTTGCTAAACTATTAGCCGAAAAACAAGCAAAACTAAACCCATTAAAAATTGGTAAAAAAGGCAACTTGGTTGAATGGTTTGATGATTGGGAAGATGAAGATTCGCAGCACAGACATGTATCGCATTTGTTTGGCTTACATCCTGGACACCAAATTTCGCCATTAATAGATAGCAATTTTGCCAATGCTAGCCGCAAAACTTTAGCAATACGTGGCGATGGCGGTACGGGCTGGAGCAAAGCTTGGAAAATTAACTTTTGGGCAAGATTGCTAGATGGCAACCACTCGTACAAAATGTACCAAGAACTCTTAAAAACATCTACACTTAACAACCTGTTTGATACGCATCCACCGTTTCAAATTGATGGCAATTTTGGTGCCACTTCGGGCATTGCAGAAATGCTTTTGCAAAGCCACTTAAAAGAGCTACAACTATTGCCCGCATTACCTAGTAAATGGGCAAAAGGCAGCGTAAAAGGCTTGGTTGCAAGAGGTAATTTTGAAGTAGATATGGCTTGGGATAATGGCCAACTTTTGCAAGCAACTATTACTGCAAAAGCCGGTGGTAATTGTGTGGTAAGAACCAATGTGGCTGTAGGTGTAAAAGGTGCTATTGCTAGTACCAAAAAAGAAATTATCAGCGGTGTTACTTATTATGTAAATACTTTTAAAGCAGATGCTGGAAAAAGTTATCAGTTGAGTGCAATGCAATAAAACTGTGGCACGCAGATAACACAGATTAGATTGACAAAACCAGATTTTCTATTTTCACTTGCAGAATATCTCAAACTTTCTCACTGATAAAAGCATTTTATAAAACTTTTATCAGCGAAAATCTATCCAATCTGTGTTATCTGTTTTCTTTTTTTAACTGTAAAAATACTTCAGCCATCATACACCTTGCGCTGCCGCCACCATTGGTTTCTATGGTAGCAATATCTGCATGAATAATGGGCTGATAGCTTTCTATGGTAGCAATTTGCGCAGCCGTTAAACTGTGGTAGGCTTGGCTACTCATTACCAAAAAAGCATCGCCGTGTTGGTTGCACACTTGTAGCATATTACCTGCAAAATGATTCATTTGGTGAAAGCTAATATCTATAATGGTTTTGCCGCTATTTTCTATTGACTGAATTACCATGTTTTTCTCAGTTTCGTTAGTAATACTAGCCAAACAAATTACCACAAATTTATCGGCCACACACATCATTACATTGGTGTGATAAATGGGATTACCATGTTCATCGTTAGCAACAAAAGCTACTGGTGTGTAGTTAAATTGCTTGCTAAATAATTGCAGTAAACCTTTATCGGTTCTTGGCGATAAACAAGCGTAAGCTATTTGTTTGTCTCTATCAAGCACCATACTACCTGTGCCTTCAAGAAAAATAGTATTGGCTTCGCTACCTGTAAAATCAATTTGACTATCAACCACAAATTTTTCAGTAATGGCATCCAATACATGTTGCTTTCTTTCTTGTCTGCGGTTTACGGCAAACATTGGGTACAAACAAATAGTGGCATTACTATGAAAAGAAATCCAATTATTGGGGAAAATAGAATCTGGCGTGTGTGGTACTGCCGTGTCTTGCACCACTGTTACATCTACACCATTGGCTTGTAATTTGGCTACAAAGCCATCAAACTCTTGCAAGGCTTTGTCTTGTACCGAGGCATCGTTGCTTGCTACCTGAAAGCTATTATTCACAGCGGTTTCAGCGTTATAAGCAAATTGCACAGGGCGTATCATTAAGAGATGTGAAGTCATATAGTTGTGGTTAAATGGTTCATGGGTGATGGTTCATGGGTGATGGTTCATGGGTGATGGTTCATGGGTGATGGTTGATGGGTGATGGTTCATGGGTGATGGGTGATGGGTGATGGTTCATAGTTCATAGTTGATGGTTGCTGGTTGATTACTGATTTTTACCTCACAATCCTTCTCTCAACAATGGCATACTCATGCAATGAAAACCACCTCTTGCTCTTGATAATTCTGCCGATGGCATTAGGATAACGGTATCTGTAATGGTATTTACATCCATTGTGCCTGCTTCCAAATGGGCAATTAAATCTTTGGCATAAATAACGCTGAAACCATTGTCTTTAAAGGCTTGTGTGGTTTTATCGTTTCTATCATAACCTAACACAACACCTTCTTTTAGTGCTAATAAATTACAACTATCAGTCCATTGCTCTCTGGCACTATACGGAAATTCGTTGTTACCGCTAAAGATGATTTTTACTTCTTCCTCACAATGCAAATCTGTTTTACTAATGTCTACCAATAAATCTTCCAGGCTATCAAAGCTGATAGGGTTATTAGGGCATTTTTTATGAAACTGCAAAATCTTAATCTTCTCTTCTTTCTTTATTTCTAAAATGCGTTCAATGGCATTTTCATCTTCGTGCTTTACCGCCTTACGAGAAAAATTGCCCAACATTACCCACACATTGCGTTTTACCTGCGTAAACACGGTATCTATGTGCATGTAATCACGTTTTTTAGGAATTTTTACAATGGTTACTTTCTCTACAATACCTTTCTCAAACATGGTATTGGTAATTTTTACCGCCGCTTCCGATGAGGTACGTTCGCTAATGCCTACTAGTAAATGTTTATCGCTTACCACCATAATATCGCCACCTTCTAAAGTTACTTTTTTGTCGTCATCTTCTTTAGGCAATAAAAAGCTGTACTTACTGTCGCTTAGTTCAATAATATTATCTCTATAATCTGCAAATAATGGGTGCTTGAAGAAGATATATTTTGCCAATAAAGCTTCTCTTGTACGAGCTTTTTTAGCAGGCTTATTTAGCAGTACATAATTGTTGATGGTGATACCAATATCTCTTGTAAAAATAAAGTTTGGTATGGGGGCAAATAGTAGCTGCTTTTCGCTAGAAGTACCAGAAACAAAGGTTTTGGCTAGTTCTTTAGCAGAATACTGTAGCAGAATTTTATGGGTTAAATAGGTGCATCCTTCAATAGCGCAAACAGACGATACCAACTCAGTTTTAATATTGGCATCTTCTAAAATTTGGGCCAATAACCACTGTAATTCTATTACTTTATCGCTCTTAAAAAACTGTTCGTTTTCGGGTTTATAAAAAGCCCTGTCGTTGGCATCGCTGTCTATTTCAGCCAACTTGCCTTTTATCTTTTCTGGGTCGAGAAAATAGAGCAAGATTTTGGTGTAATAATCGTACTCGTTTTTACGAATGGTTTCAAGATGTACAATATCTTCAAACAACCAATCTTGTGCTTTTGAAGGCACTACTTTACCCAAACCACTATCGGGGCTATGTACTAATAAACGTTTAAGCGTACCCACTTCTGTGGTAACAGATATTTGTGACATAAAATGTGAAATGTAAAAGGTGAAAAAAGTGAATGGTGAATGGTGAATGGTGAATGGTGAATAGTGAATGGTGAATGGTGAATGGTGAATAGTGAATGGTGAATAGTGAATGGTGAATAGTGAATGGTGAATGGTGAATGGTGAATGGTGAATAGTGAATGGTGAATGGTGAATAGTGAATGGTGAATGGTGAATAGTGAATGTAAAGCCATATGTGATTAAACTAATAAACTCCAAACCCCAAACTACAAACCCCAAACCCCAAACTACAAACCCCAAACTACAAACCCCAAACTACAAAGTAAGGACATTCGTCAGTAATCGGGCATTGCGTTTAAGCCACGGTACATCCATGCAAAATGAGCAGTTAAAAACGATATGGTGGTGCAGTGATGCATAATGATGGCGGCAATTTAATTTTTTTAACAGTAAATGACCATACTATATAGAGAATTTCTTTTCAAATTCAGTTTTAGTTATAATCTTCAGTTTGGTAAATTTTTTCTCCAATAGTTCTTTTTGCGATAGAATGTGTTTATCGCCACTGGTTACAAAGCCCGAATTTGTTTGTAATGCTAGTGCTAAAATGTAGTTATCATCTGCATCACCTGGAATGTATTTTTTTATTGGCTTGGTTAAGTTAATGTGAAGTGTAATATCCTTCATAAGCCAAACTGCATTGCGTATATCAACTTTAAATTTTTGAAGATGCGGATATTGCAAAACAGTTTCAAATTCATACAAGAGTTCGTCACAAATAAAAACATCAAGTTTAGTTTTTGTGATAATATCAATAAGTTTCTGTTGCTGATTGGTTATGAAATAGCTTACCCAGATATTATTATCTAATACAAAACGGTTAAAACGCATTTGCTTTTTCTTTTTCTTTAGCTGCTTTTCTTGCTTCGTGTTTCCATTTGTCAATCTGAGCCATAGTAGGAGGTTTTATTATGGACATATCGTAATTTGCAAGAGGCTTTACTTTCTTATTAACATACTTCCTAAGTCTTATATTTTTAAGCATAATCTGCTGTTCTAGTACGCTTAATTGTTTAACTGCAGATAAAATTTCATCTTCCAAAGGCGTATTTGTTGTTACTACACTCATACACAATGTTTTAAAAATACTTAAATAATTTACCTGCAAATTACAGTTTTCCTGCCAAAGGATTGCTGCCGTTAATAGTTCCATAACAGGCAATGGGTATAAAACGTGTAAACATATCTTCGCTATACCAATCTTCTTTGTGCGTTTTGCTAATTACTTCTTTGTGTTGGTGCAAGTTGTAGGCAAAGTTTTTCATGTTGGTTTTGCTATCCCAAATACTAAAAGTAGCCTGCTTTACAAATGGCAATTCACCAATACCAAACGATGTTACAAAGCCTTTTGCAGCAAGCATTTGGCTAGCTACGGCATCTACAAGTGTCTTTAACTGCTTGTAAAACGCCTTTCAAATTGAGTTTTTGTAATAATTTTCAGTTTGGTAAATTTCTTCTCCAATACTTCTTTTTGCGATAGAATGTGTTTATCGCCACTGGTTACAAAGCCCGAATTTGTTTGTAATGCTAGTGCTAAAATGTAGTTATCATCTGCATCACCTGGAATGTATTGTTTAATGGGTTTGGTAAGGGTGAAATAGGTGGTAATAGTTAGTAATAGTTTAACCGATTTAGCTATATCTACATTAAACTTTTTAAGATGCGGATAGCCAAGTACTTCTGTAAATTCATCAATCAATTCTTCACAACTAAACACTTCAATTTCAAACTTATCAATAAGGTCAACTATTTTTTGCTGTTGCTTGGTAATAAAATAACTCACCCAAATATTATTATCTAATACAAAACGGTTAACACGCATTTAGTTTGTCTTTAGCTAGTTTTCTTGCTTCATGTTTCCATTTATCTATTTGAGCCATTGTTGGTGGTTTTATTTTGGTTGTATCGTAATTGGCAACTGGTGATATTTTTTTAGTAGCCAAGCGTTTTACTCTAAGCCTTGTAAGAACAAGTTGTTGTTCAAGTTGGTTTAATTTTTTTACTTCCTTTACAATTTCATCCACCACATTAGTGTTTATTGCAACTACACTCATAACCTATGTTTTAAAAATACTTAAATAATTTACCTGCAAATTACAGTTTTCCTGCCAAAGGATTGCTGCCGTTAATAGTTCCATAACAGGCAATGGGTATAAAACGTGTAAACATATCTTCGCTATACCAATCTTCTTTGTGCGTTTTGCTAATTACTTCTTTGTGTTGGTGCAAGTTGTAGGCAAAGTTTTTCATGTTGGTTTTGCTATCCCAAATACTAAAAGTAGCCTGCTTTACAAATGGCAATTCACCAATACCAAACGATGTTACAAAGCCTTTTGCAGCAAGCATTTGGCTAGCTACGGCATCTACATTTGCCCAAAAATTTTGCAGCTTGCTTAACCGAATTGTAGCCCTTGTAAGTACTGCAATTAAGCCATTGTAATCTGTTTGTTTGGGTAATTTACCAAAAACGGCTTTGCCATCCCAAGTGCCATGCCCTTCTATTGGTTGTAACACAATAGTTAATACTTCTACACCAAAAAACTTAAACCAGTTTTTAAGAAATTTGGGGGTTTGAAGTTGTGAATATTGAGGTTGTAGGTTTTGTGTTTGGGGTTCTTGACCATTTACCATTGACCTTTGACTATTGACTACTAAAACTGCCCACTGCCGCCAATCGGGTGATTTATCGAATGTGCCGTTTTTACCACAGCCCATTAACTTGTAAAAGCTAATTTTTTTGCTCAGAAATAATGGAAAATGAAACACTGCCATTGATAAAAAACCAGCCCAGCCAAAATATTTTGGGTAACGTACAATGGTTAACGTACAAATCATGCGGTAAATGTAATACCTGCTTTTAACACATAGCCATATAGAATAGTTTAGCACACTTAGTTTTACTATGTTTTTTTCTTTTTGATGCTGCCGTTAATATTTTGCCTTTGCAAATGCTGCGCATTAATTACTTTTACAACATGCTGAAATTACTCACCATACTTTGGAACAGTTTTAAGATGGCTTTTCAAGAGTTGAAAGCCAATAAATTACGCACTAGTTTATCGCTACTTGGTATTACGTTTGGTATTTTTTGTATTATAGGCGTATTGGCTACGGTAGATAGTTTAAAGCGTAAGGTGCAAGGCGATTTAAAGTCGATTGGCTCAAATAGTTTGTACCTAGATAAATGGGAGTATGCTGGTGATAACAACTATCCTTGGTGGAAATATGCCAACAGGCCTGTGCCAAAGTATGAGGAAATGCAGTTTATTAAAGCCAAATCTTATCTTGCTGGCAATATAGCTTTTTTGTGCCAAAGTAGCGGCAATGCCAGTTACAGAGATAACCAACTTAGTGGTGTTACATTTTTTGGCACATCGGAAGATTTTAGCAAAATACAATCGTTAGAAACTGATAATGGTAGGTATATTTCTAGTGGTGAATTTAATAGAGGTACACCTAGTGTGGTAATAGGCAGTGAAGTAGCTACACAATTATATGGTAAACCCGAAATAGCTGTAGGTAAAGAACTTACCTATAATGGCAGAAAATTAGAGATAGTAGGTGTATTAAAAAAGCAAGGTCAGTCTTTTGCTAACATATTCGATTTTGACAATGCAGTAATTACTTCCTCCCAATATTTCACTAGCATTTATGAGGCCGATAAATCGCAGCCATCTATTTTAATACAAGGCAAACAAGGCGTAAGCACCAAGGCTTTGCAAGATGAGTTAACAGGTGTTGTAAGGCAAATAAGGCGTCTTAGCCCATCGGAAGAAGACAATTTTAGCTTGAATGATATTAGCTCATTTGCAGAAAGTACCGAATCGCTTTTTGGTTCTATTAACCTTGGCGGTTGGGCTATTGCAGGGTTAAGTTTAGTGGTTGGTGCATTTGGCGTGGCCAATATTATGTTTGTAACCGTAAGAGAAAGAACAAGCCAAATAGGTTTGAAAAAAGCCATTGGCGCTAAAAGCAGAACCATTTTAACCGAGTTTTTAATTGAAAGTGCTTTCTTATGTATTTTAGGTGGCTTAATAGGCTTGGCTTTTGTGTGGCTTTTAACCCTAGTATTAAGTAATATTCTGCCTTTTCCTATTTATATAGCACCAAACATTGTGTTTCTAGCATTGACGCTATGTATTGTTTTGGGCGTTTTATCTGGTATTATTCCTGCTAAAATTGCAGCCAAAATGGATCCTGTGGTGGCTATTAGAACAAAGTAAAAGCCCGCCCCTAAATCCCCAAAAGGGGAAATTAAAAAATACCATTGATTTTAAAAATGACTGATTTACAACAACCATTTCAAGCACCCCTTAGGGGCGGGGGGGGTATTATATTAGCTATCGAATCTTCTTGCGATGAAACATCGGCATCGGTATGTGTTGATGGTAAGATTTTATCAAACTTTATTGCCAACCAATTGGTTCATGAGCAATATGGTGGTGTGGTGCCTGAACTTGCCAGTAGAGCGCATATTAAAAATATAGTGCCTGTGGTACACACTGCTATTAAGCAAGCTGCAAGTATTCACCATTCTCCGCTCACTATTCGCCATATTGATGCTATTGCATTTACACAAGCACCGGGTTTAATTGGTTGCTTATTAGTAGGTACACAGTTTGCTAAAAGCTTGGCTTTAGCCCTTAACAAACCATTAATTGCGGTGCATCACATGCAAGCGCATGTATTGGCCAATATTATACCACAGCAATTGCCCGATGGCAGCTTTACAGAACCAATTGCTTTTCCTTTTTTATGCTTAACGGTAAGTGGTGGCCACACACAAATAGTAATGGCAAAATCGCCTTTAGAACTAGCAGTTATTGGCCAAACCATTGATGATGCTGCGGGTGAAGCATTTGACAAAAGCGCTAAACTACTTGGCCTGCCTTACCCTGGCGGCCCTTTGATAGATGAATACGCCAAACTAGGCAACCCACTAGCTTTTAAATTTGCCGAGCCACAAATACCAGCATTGAACTTTAGTTTTAGTGGTTTAAAAACATCTATTCTATACTTTTTGCAAAAGCAAGAAGCAGGTTTTATAGAAGCCAATTTGCATGATTTGTGTGCATCTATACAACACAGTATTGTTACCATTTTATTAAAGAAACTAAGCAAAGCCGTACTGCAAACTGGTGTAAAAAATATAGCTATTGCAGGCGGTGTAAGTGCCAATAGTGGCTTGCGCCAAGCCTTGCAACAGATGGGTAAACAGAAAGGTTGGAAAACCCATATACCTGCTTTTGAATACTGTACCGATAATGCTGGCATGATAGCCATTACAGGCTACTATAAATACTTGGCTGGCAATTTTACAGATTTAAGTGTAAGCCCAACTGCAAGGGCTGAATGGTAAATTTTTCAAAGTATTTATAACATAAAAATGGCCAAAGTTGCAGTGAACTTTGGACATTTTTATTCAAAAAGACTTACAGATTTTAGTACTTCAGAATCATTTTAGAAGTCAATATATCACCACTAGCATTTACAATTTGTATGACATAAACACCATTTTGCAACGCTTGTAGATTGATAATTTTTGATGCTGCTAATTCTGCCGCTGTAGTATTTATAGAACTTATCAAAACACCTTTAGCATCGATAACTTTTAGTTGAAGTTTACCACTTGCAACACCTTGTAACTTAACTACAGTCTGCGCTTCTGTAGGGTTGGGATATACTTGTAAGCTATTGCTATTTATAATTTGCAAACTAGCTTTTACAGTTTTTGACAATTGGGTAGAACCATCGTTATCTACAGAAACAATACGATAATAATTGTCGCCCTGTACAGCTAAAGCATCATTAAAAGTATAGGTTGATGCAGTTCCTTTGGCTGTAACTGTAGCTATTGCTGAGAAGTTTGTACCATCAACACTTCGTTCTACTACAAAATGACTATTGTTAAGTTCGCTAGCAGTAGCCCATTCTACTGTAACAGAAGCTGTTTTAGCCGTAGCTGAAACAGATAAGAAGCTTACAGGTAATAAACCTGCACTAGTAACACGTGAACCATAGATTTCGCAGTTAGCAGTAGTTCTACCATCTTGCCATGCTATAAAAAAGCCGCCAGAACCATCTATTAAACTTACAGGTGAAGCTTGGTTACCTGTTGCATTTGATATTAAAACACCATTAGCAGTCCATAGTATCGTTTTATCTGCTTTTATACGTTGTGCGTAAATATCTGTGCCAGTGGTAGCGCTATTTCGTGTATCATCCCAAATAAGAATAACACCATCTACAGCATCAGTCAAAATATTTAAATTACGTGACAATGCTGAGGGTGTACTTGTTGAGGGTTGATTACCAGTATTCGTACAAACTGCAAATCCATTTACATCCCATTGTATGGTTGCATCTAATGCAACAGCCTGAGCATAAACATTTACGTCTGTATTACCACTTCTTAAATCGTACCAAGTGATGAAAAATAAGTTGCCAGTTTTCGCTATTAGCGGCAATGTTTGATTGCCAGTTGCAGTACAAATTGCAATACCATTAGCCATCCATTGTGCGCTACCATCAGCGGCAATACGTTGTGCATAAATGTTATTATCGGTAGTAGCAGCCCTTGTATCTGCCCAAGTAGCTACAAAACCACCAATGCCATCTAAAACAAACTTAGGATATTGTCTATTATTGCTTACTCCAGATGCATTTGCATCACATACAGCTATACCATTTACTTGCCATTGTGGTACACCAGTATTATTAATGTACTGAGCATAAATGCTACTACGAGAACTACTTACACGTTGATCTTCCCAAATAATAAAAGCCCCACCTATGCCATCAGCTAGTAATTGAATATTTTGTTGTGTACCTGTAGTATTTACAATTACAGAATCGCTTGTAAAAATTTTGCTACCAGTAGATATAGTAATCTTATTAGCATAAATATCTGCATTGCCTAACCTGCTATCACGCCATGCCACTAAACATTCTGTTTCATTGAGTCTGGTAATTACAGAGCCTAATTCATTTAATGTACCATTGCTTACGGCAATACCATTGGCAGTATAAGCAATAGTACCATCGCTTTTTATTCGTTGCATATAAATATCGTTACTTGTAGTAGCGGTAGTTCTAGCGTCTGTCCATGTTAAAATTACCCCAGCAGCACCGTCATCAACAATTGAAATATTAGTTTGTCCAGCAACGGCATTTGTAACCACAATACCATTGGCATCAAAAGCTAAACTACCATTAGCGTTTATCCTTTGACAATAAATATCTGTACCTGTAGTAGCTGTATTTCTTGCATCTTCCCAGGCTAACCACATGCCGCCACTGCCATCTGAAACAGTTACTAAGTTGTTTTTTGTAGTAGTGTTACTAATAGCGCACACGGCATTATTTACAGCAGGATTGGGATTCCAAATTTGGCCGAAACATTGTTCTGTTATCATTACAACCAATAGTGGTAGTAGCATTTTTTTCATAAATAATAATTATTGAGGGTTAATAATAAAAAGATTTACTGAGGAAAATTTGTTGGTGGATTTAAACGTCTTGGTGTTGTAGTAATACTTTGCAAAAAGGCAAGTAACTGTTGTTTTTCAGTATCGGTCAAGTCTAGCTTTTTAAGTATGGGTGATGTGGTTGGTAGTATGCTATCTCTTGCAGTACCTTGGTATTTTTTCTGTATTGGCGCAGGATTACCGCTGTTGTAAAAATGAATCACATCTAACAATGTAGGAAAATTTCCTTGGTGCATCCAAGGGCCTGTGCTTACTACTTCACGCAATGATGGTGTTCTAAACTTACCTACATCTGCTTTGTTTTTAGTAATGTTGTACAAGCCCAAATCTTCATTTGCGCTGCCCCACAAGGTTTGCCCATCATTATGAAATTGATTATCACTAAACAAAGGACTATTGTGGCAATTAATACAACCTGCTTTGGTTCTGTACAAATGTAAGCCAACTACTTCATCATCTTTTAATGCGGCCGCATTACCTGAAATAAATAAATCGAAACGGCTTTTAGGACTTACAATAGTTCTTTCAAAAGTTGCAATTGCTTTTAAAATAGTTTCAAGGTTAATGGTTTCGCTACCAAAGGCATTTTTAAACATGGGTTTGTAGCCAGCAAATTGCTGTACCTTCTTTTCCATTTCCTTTGTATCTAAATTCATTTCTAAGTGGTCAGCCACAGGAAAACGAGCTTGATCTTCTAAACTATTAGCACGGCCATCCCAAAATAATTTTTTGTAAAAAGCGGTGTTAAAAATGCTCATTACATTACGGTTACCTGTTTGTCTATCATGACCAAAAGCTACACGTTTACCATCGCCCCAGCCTAGTTGTGGGTCGTGACAAGATGCACAAGCTATTTGATTAGATACTGACAAACGAGGATCGTAAAACAACATTTTACCCAATTCTTTTTTGGCATCATTTGGCTGATTATCGGCAGGATAAGGCACTTCGCCCAATACACCAATGTCACTAAAATTAGTAACGTTAGCATCTACATTTGCCCTTGGCCATTTAGTAGCATCACCGCTACTGTATAGCTGACGCAGCTTTGCTACATCATATTTTTCATTTGTATTTGCTTTAAAAAAAGAAAACACAACAACGCTACTTGCACAAGCAAGTACAATACTTATTCGTTTTAATGAAAGCATATAATAAGTCTATTTTTTTATGATAATTTGGTAAAAAAATTAGCTATGGCTGAAACATATATTTACGTAAAATGGCTTTACTGCCACCTATTTCAGAATCATCGAAAGTGATGTCTACGGTAAATATTTTTGAGTTGGTATCAAAAACACCAGAGCCACTAATGCCTATGTAATAACTTGTAAAATCTTTACGCACAATACGCACTTTTTGAGGTATTACATTTACAATGCCTTTTGTAGGGTCTGTTGCACTTGCCAAAAATTCAAAGCATTTAGGTATTGTAATATTGTACCAACCACTATCTGCTGTTACACCTCCATTAGGCATGTTACCGTAAATGCTTGTCATATTCAAAGCATTGCTGCCTTTGCCTGTAACATAAGGGTTGCCAAAACCATACTTATTAGGATCATTATCATAGATTAAAGGAAATGAAGTAAACGAACGCCATTTAGCTGTACTATCAATATAAATTGAAGCTTTTGGGAAATAATATTGATCGGTTTTGTACCAAACCTTAACAGCAGTAGCAGAAGCCGCATAAGTAGCATCGGCAAAATGTTTTTTACATGCACTTAATGCCACCACTATGGTTACTAAAAAAAGGCTTATTCTATTCATAACTATCTTTTTATTGCGTTAGTAAATTGTTTTTATCTTAATAGTGGTTTAGGGCAAGCGAAATTGCTATTAGGATATGTAAATGAAGCTGTAGTTGCGGTGCAATCAATACGTACTAAGTTTCTTTTTTGCCTACCGATATCAAAAAATAGATTTGACTCAAAACATAACTCTCGTCTACGTTCTGTAAAAATTGAGTCTAGTAATTCAGGCTTGCTACTTATGTTTAAAATAGCTGCTGTAGGGTTTGCTCTTCTACGAATATTATTGAGGTCAGTAAGTGCTGTGGTAAGGTTACCTAGTTGTGCATTAGCTTCTGCACGAGACAGCACCAATTCACTAGAACGAAGCACTTTAATGTTGTTGGCCGAGTCAGCCGTACCTTGGTATTTTTTGTTAAACGAAAAAGTACCAGCGCTAAGCGTTTTAGTTACAAACATGGTACCTCTTACATCGCCTGTGGCAAATAAATTGAGTAGGTCGTTACTAGTAGCATGTACACCAAATGTGCTACTTACATTATTATAATTATCGCCAATAGAGCCACTTGCTAAATTGGTTTGTGCCAATTCAAAAATAGATTCGCTAGCAAAAGCTTGCTTATAAAATGCAGCGCTATAAGCACTGTTGCTCATGATGGGATACTTAGTTATCAATGGTGTTGTATAACTTACTACAGCAGCCCAATCATTTTTATACAAAGACACTTTTGCTCTTAAAGCACTAGCTGCATCTGCACTCAACCAGCTTTTATACGTACCACCTGCATAAATGGCCGTGCTATTGTTGTACAAAACAATGGCAGAATCTAAATCGCTAAGAATAAAATCGTACACTTCTTTTACGCTAACTTGAGTAGAATCTACACTACCTGTTGTATTAACCTTGCGTATTACAACACCTTCATGCGATGCATCACTAGTAAAGCTATATGGCTGCGCAAATACGCGTACCAAATCAAAATGAGCCATAGCACGAATGGTGCGAGCATCTGCCAATAATCTATTCTTTTGTAGTTGATTAGCGTCTGTTACAAGACCGATGTATTGAAAAATGGCATTGGCACTATAGATAGTATTGTAAGCCAAAGCATAAAAGTCTGACATATCGTTTTGGCTACTACCACTAAATGGTGTGTTAGAAAAATTATAGCTGAGATATTGCACAGATTCTGTTAAAGAATTACCACGAGAATATTTTGTATTACCACCAGTAACTTCAGGATACAAGGCGAACGAACGCTGATAGTAATTAGCATCTTTAAAGTTATCGTAACAGCCTACTAGAACCGTTCTTGCGCCTTGAAAGTCTTTGAATAATTCAGTAGCTACAACGTTGTTATAACTTGGTTGCTCTAAAAATTTTTTGCACGATTGTGTAGTTATTGCTACTACCATCAGTACCAAAAAGTAATATTTATATGTTGCTTTTGTCATTGTCATTATCTTTTAAAAACCATTGTAAATACTGCGCTTACAAGCTTACTCTTACACCACCTGTAAAAGATTGCGTTTCAGGATAACTATACCTGTATTCAGCCACACCGTTTCTATCTTTTGCTGTTTTAGATTTGTTCCAATACAGCAAATTCGTACCATTTGCAAAAACTGTTACAGAAGCTTTTAGCTTACTAGCTATTGCTTTAGGTAAGGTATAAGCAAGTGTTACGTTGCTCAGTTTTAAGTAAGTATTGTTGTACACGTATCTTGATGAATTACGTACAAAGAATATTTTGCTAATGGCTAGTCTATTCAACTTTGGAAAGCTTGCAATATCACCAGTTTTTTGCCAACGGTCTAATAAATTCACGCTTTGATTACGGTTGTCTAAATTATTGCCGTTCCATTCGTTGCGATAGTTAGCCAAAATATCTGAGCCAAAAGAGTACATAATATTAACTGTAAGCGCAAAGCCTTTGTAAGAAAAATTATTTATCCAACCACCTTGTAAGCTTGGGTTTCTATCGCCTATTTGCATAGCACTCGATAGTGGAAAATCATTTGAGAGATTCTTATCAGTTTCAAGCAATTTGCCATTGGCATTATAAAATCTTTCTACACCTATAGCAGGATTAACACCAGCAAATTGATAGCCCCAAATAGCTGAAGTACTAACTAATGACTTCAACACTGTAGCGTCGTCACTGCTGCCAAATTTCTGTTGATCATCATTTACAGAAAGTACCTCGTTTTTATTGTAGCCCATGTTTAGCGTAGTGTTCCAAGTAAAGTCTTTATCACGCAAAATGGCTACATTAATACCTGCATCAAAACCACTGTTGCGCATGGTTGCAGTGTTTGCTAATACTGAGCTAAAGCCTGTTGCATCTTGCACTGTAACGCTTGAAATGGCATTGTTTAAGGTGCTTTGGTAAACATCTACTACCACTCTAAAACGCTTACCGAAATTAAAATCAACACCTACGTTAATCTTATCGCTTTTTTCCCACTGCAAATTCTCATTAGGCAAAGTACTTGGTGTAGATGATGTTTGATTATTGTAAGTGTTAGAAAATGTGTACAAGCCTTTTGCAGCACTGCTACCAATACGGCTATTGCCAGATGTACCAAAGCTTGTTCTTAGTTGTAACAAGTCAACAAACTTGCTCTGACGTAAAAACGGCTCTTTAGAAATCGTCCAACCAAAACCAAGCGCAGCATTTACAGTGCTATTTACCCCATTACCAAAAATAGAAGCTGCATCGTACCTACCACTTGCGCTCACATTGTATCTATCGTTTAAGGTGTATTGCACAGAACCATACAAAGAGTAGCCATTATCAATAGATTTACTTGAAGCAGCGTTACGTGAAGAAGCTGAACTCAATTCATTCAAACGGAAATAAGTAAAGTTTGAACCCTGACCTAACAATAATTTAGTTATGGAACTTTTTGCTTGAAAACCTGCCAAGACATCAAATTTATTCTGCTCATTAATTTTAGGTTTCCAGTTGAGTTGATGGAAACTTGCCCAAGTAAAATCGGTTCTGTCGTAAATTCTAGCAATACCATTTAAGTTTCTACCAGTTTCGTTTAAAGGCGATTGGTAGATATTTTGTTTATTGATTAAAATATTAGTACCAATATTACCTGTATAACGTAGGTTTTTACTAATGGTATAATCAACATTAAAGTTGCCATTTAAAGTGCCGCCTTCATGGTAGTTAACGTTTTGATTAAGTACTGCCAAAGGGTTAGGTACACCGACAATGGTATAGTAACTACTATCTGCATTGTACGAAGGAATATTAGGCACAATAGGCACTAAATCGCTGTAAATACTCAATGCATTTTTCTGTACAAATGTTGGTGCAATAGTGGTTGTAATATTTACACGACTACCTATTTTATTGTCAAGCCTCAGGGTTACAGAATACTTATTGTAATCGTTACCAAGCTGTATAGATTTTTGAGATTGATACGCTGCAGAAATACGATACTGACTTAATTCACTACCGCCACTAAGCTGCATATTAACATCGTTAAACGTACCTGTTCTGCTAGATAAACCAAACCAATCGGTATTAATCTGTGCACCACCTGCAAGTTTTTCAGCGGTTACAGGATCTTTACCTTCATTTAAGTACAATTCTTTTGCAAGGTGGTGGTACTGTGGGCCAGACAACCATTTAATTCTATTGATAGGATTATTAACGCCACCACTATAACCAAAGTCAAATTTGCCTTTACCCGGCTTCCCTTTTTTTGTGGTAATAATAATCACACCATTGCTACCATTGGCACCATATACCGCTATTGCAGCCGCATCTTTAAGTACACTAATGGTTTCAATATCGTTTGGGTTTATACCAGCTAATGGATTTAATAATTGCTCATTGTTTAAAAAAGCCAATGGCTCATCACCTTTACGTTGTTCAGTTACAGGTACACCATCTATTACAAACAATGGCTGCGATGAAGTAGTTAAGGCTGTGGTGTTTGATGTAGATAATTGTGACAAGGCATTCTGCCCACGAATATTAATAGATACAGGTGTACCAAGCTCTGTATTGGTAACTACTTGCATGCCTGGCACTAAGCCTTCAAGCATTTTATCAAAGCTTTCTATTGGGCGAGATGTTTGTAATTCTCTAGCCGATACAGTAGAAATACTACCTACTACATCTTCTCTACGTTTTGGTTTGGTGTAGCCATTGGTTACCACAATATCTTCTAGTAAAGCATTGTTGCGTTGTAAAGTAATATTTACGCTTTTATGCCCACTTACTTTATACTCTTGCTTGGTATAGCCTACGTAAGAAAATATCAAAATACCTTCGGTTAATTCTTTGCCTTCAAGCTTAATTGTAAACTCGCCTTTACCATTAGTCAATGCTACCTTTCTTGTGCCTTTTAGTAATACATAAGCACCCACAAGCGGTTCGCCCCCATCGCTAAATACTTGCCCAGTAATATCATTTGGCGGTGCCACTAATGTTGCATCCATTGCAGTATTAGTAACACTTGCTGCCACTACTTTCTTTCTTATAATAATGGTTTTATCTTCTATTGAATAAGCCAATGGCTGGTTTTTAAGCAACAAAGCCATTGCTTCTTCTAGTGGCATATCTTTTACTGAAATGCTTACAGGTGTTGATGTTTGTAGCAAATCATAATTGTAAAAAAACAAATAGCCGCTTTGTTTTTTTATGCTTTCAAATACTTTTTCAAGCGGTACATTTTGCCCACTAAACGTAATTTTTTGCGCAGCTACCCTTGCAGATACTTGTAAGCAACCCACTAGTAATAATACAATTGTTAATCTCATCATCAATAAAAATTTACTCGACAGCCATCTGTTACCAAACATGCTATCACAAAACATTAAATTCATAGCTTTGTATTACTGGGTTTTTAATAATTATTCCGTTACACGATGTATTGTTCTACAATCCAATTGTTAGCCGAGGGCAAGTACCAGTTGCTCTCGGTTTTTTATTATATTGTTATCAAAAAGTCAAACTACCTGCATCTATCGCACTTAGCTATTGCCAATTGGGAAAAACAAGTGCCGTATGCGAAAATCTTAGTCGTTCAGTACAATAATCTTCTTGCCATCTACTTTAAAGCGCATACCACTTAGTTCTAACACTTTTAATACCTGCGATAACTGTGCTGAGCGCCTAATACCGCCTTTAAATCTGCTACCACTTAGCTTACCTTCAAATCCTATCTCTACATCATACCATCTAGCTATGTCTCTCATAATGGTTGATATGGTTACTTTATCAAACGAGAAATAACCATCTTTCCACGCTGTTGCTTGCTCTACATCGGCATCTTGTAATTGAATATTCTTAGCTGTTACCAAAGCTTGCTTACCCGGCACCAGCATAGCTGCTTGCCCTTGTTGCTGCACTTTTACACTACCTTCTAGTAAGGTGGTAGCCATCGCTGCTTCATCGTTATAAGCCATTACATTAAAGTGCGTACCTAAAACTTGTATCGTCATGTCATTAGCTTGCACAATAAAAGGCTGTTTAGCATTTTTTGCAACTTCAAAGTAAGCCTCACCAGTAAGTGTTACTTGTCTGGTAGCACCAGTAAATGCTGTAGGAAAACGTATAGAACTCGCTGCATTTAGCCACACTTTACTACCATCTGGTAATATTAGTTGGTATTGGCTACCTTTTGGTGTAATAAGGGTATTGAAACTCACCGCTACCGCTTTTGGTTCTTGCTCATATACCAATGCAGCGTTGTGTATTTGTAATACCACACCATTGCTATTTTTTACCGTACTGTCTTTAGCTACATCAAGTACCACTTGTTGGCCATTGTCTAGTTGTAATACAGCTTTGTTGGTACCAGGTTGTACACTTATGGCATTTACATTAACAAGTGGTTCCGTATTGGTAGTTGTAAATTTTGAAGCTACATAAGTGCCTGCAACCAATAACACAATAGCAGCAGCAGCCCAACAATAACGCTTGGTATTACGGGCTGCTACCCTTAATTCTGTGCTAGATAGATGGTTATCATAGGAATTAATACGTTCTTCAATATTGGCAGTAATTGCAGCGGTATCAATATTGCTAGCATCAGCAAAAGCACCAAGTTGTACGTAATAATCGTCTAAAATAGTAGATGCAGCATCGTAGCTAGCGGTGTCTATAAATGCTTGAAAAGCTGCTGTTTCTTCAGCCGTAGCAGTATGGTTAATTAATTTGGGTATTAGTGATTTTGCAAGTTGCAAATCCATAAATGTGGTATTTGTAGTAAAAGACAATTACCAACTGTAAAAAGATACCCTGCACCAAACATTAATTTTAAGTTAATATTTATCATGGTGCGCTTTTATTAAAATAATGATGGTCAAAAGCCACTCAGCATTATCTTGCAAATATTGTTTAATAGAATCTTTAGCAGTGTACAGATGCTTCTTTACCATCGATTTAGACAACTGCATTTGTTCAGCAATTTCATCAAGTGATAAGCCTTGCTGCGTGCTTAGTAAAAATACTAGCCGCCTTTTCTCAGGCAGATTATTAATTGCTCGTTGTGCTGTTTTTAAATACTCGGTATAAGCCAACGCATTTTCTGTTTTATTGTCAAATACATCAAGTGTATTACCAAATGTCAAGTGCAGTTGCTGCTTATGTTCATGGTGTTTCAGTAAGTTAAGCAGTTTGTTTTTAGCAATGCGATACAAATAACTATCAAAACTTTGCACAGCCACAAGATTCTCTTTCTTTTCCCAAATACTTAAAAATACTTCTTGAATAATTTCTTCTGTAAGCTCTTTCGATTGTTTGGTAAATCGAAAAATATATTGGTATAAGCCTGGCAAATATTGCTGATACAAAGTTGTATAAGCTGCCCTATCGCCTTGGGCTATTTGTTGCAATAGCAGTTGCTCATCCACCGTGGTGGCTGTAGAAAGTTTGTTGCTATTGTTTGGTTTAAATGGCATTTGCTTAGGCTAAACAAGCTAAAGTAATTGAAAAAAAACTTTTAAGGCAGAAATACACTTTCTAAATGGGTAGTTACACTGAAAAAAATGGTAGCTATTAGAAAAACTAGTTTAAAAATTTGCACATATCAATTAAAGCCTTATTTTAGTAACTCAATTACCCCCTTGAATTGAACCTTGTAGTATGTGGTAACGCTAATATCCCCTAAGATAAACCCATGTGTGTAGCGATATGTGACAGAGTGAAGTAGAAAAGTAAAGGCATAAAAAAAGCGACTTGCGCCGCTTTAAATGTTTTCACAACGGAATAATCCTTATTGTGATTTGCTTTCAATAATGTAAAAGTAGTGTTTAAAACGATAAAACAAAAAATATGGCTAAAAAAATTTTAGGGTTAGATTTAGGAACAAACTCAATTGGTTGGGCATTGATAGAAGTTGATGAGAATAATAAGCCAATCCGAATTATTGCTATGGGATCGAGAATTATTCCCTTGAGTTCAGATGATAGAGATGAATTTCAAAAAGGGCAAGCTATATCGAAAAATCAAAACAGGACTACGGCTAGAACTCAACGTAAAGGATACGATAGAAAGCAACTAAAAAAGGGCGATAACTTTAAATACAGTCTCAAGAAATTACTTGTTGATTTAAACATTTATCCATCTAAAGAATTAATACAACTGTCAACACTTGATTTATGGAAATTGAGAAATGATGCTACTGATGAAACTGAAAGCATAACACCTGAACAACTAGGGCGAATCCTTTATATGCTAAACCAAAAGAGAGGCTACAAATCTGCAAGAAGTGAAGCAAATCAAGATAAAAAAGACACAGAATACGTAGCAGAAGTAAAGAGTAGGCATAGCCAACTAAAACAACAGAACAAAACCATTGGAAATTTTTTTTACGATGAACTTGTAATTGCAAAAAAAGAAAATCAATACTTTAGAATAAAAGAGAAAGTTTACCCAAGAGAAGCTTACATTGAAGAATTTGACACAATTATAAAAGTACAAAGGAAAAAGCACTCCTTTCTAACTGATGAAATTGTTGAAAAGCTTCGCAATCAAATTATATATTACCAACGCAATTTAAAATCTCAAAAAGGGCTAGTAAACATTTGTGAGTTTGAAGGATTTGAAACCTCATATATTGATAAAAAAAGAAAAAAAGAAAAAAAAGCTTTTGTAGGCCCAAAAGTAGCACCAAGAACTTCGCCATTATTTCAATTATGCAGAATTTGGGAAGTAGTAAACAACCTTTCATTAAAGGTAAAAAATCCAGAAGGTAGTAAATACAAGTGGAGTGATAGAATACCAACTCTAGAGGAAAAACAAAAAATTGTAGAATACCTAAACCAAAATGCCAATCTTGGTTATAGAGATTTACTAAAAATCTTACAACTAAAAGAACAAGATGTTTTTGCCAATAAACAAATAAAAAACGGTATTTCAGGCAATATTACCTACACTCAAATTAAAAATATACTTGGTGAAAGTGACCTATTAGGTTTCAACTTACGTGTTGTTCATACTACAAAACAGGCTCTATTGATAGATAAAAAAACGGGCGAAGTTTTAGAAGAACTAGAAGGTTCACAAATTGATGCTGCAATAGAGCAAGAACCATTGTATCAAATTTGGCATACCATCTATTCAATTAAAGATTTGCAAGAATGTAAAGCAGCTTTAATGAAACGGTTTGATATAAAGGAAAGCATCGCAGATGAATTATCGAAAATAGACTTTAACAAACAAGCATTTGGCAATAAATCCAATAAAGCGATGCGTAAAATAATACCGTATTTAACGCTAGGCTACGATTATTCACAAGCTTGCAGTCTAGCAGGTTACAACCATTCAAATAGTCTTACTAAAGATGAACAGGCTGCAAAAACCACGGATGAAAAATTAGCATTACTTCCTAAAAATACGTTACGTCAACCAGTTGTAGAGAAGATTATCAACCAAATGATAAACGTTGTAAACTCTATTATAGAGACTTATGGTAAACCAGACCAAATACGAGTAGAATTAGCTAGAGAATTGAAGCAAAGCAAAGACGAACGAAATGATGCAGATATACAAAATGGATACAACAAAAAATTGAATGATGAGATTGCTAAAAGATTAGAGGCACTGGGTTTACCATCTACCAAAAGATACATTCAAAAGTATAAGTTCATTTTTCCTGTTCGTGACAGTAAAAAAATAAAAGAAGCTCAAGTAATCAATCAATGTATTTATTGTGGTCAGTCTTTCAACTTAACAGAAGCCTTAAGTGGAGACAATTTTGATGTTGACCATATTATACCACAAGCCTTATTGTTTGATGATTCGCAAATGAACAAAGTATTGGTTCATAGAGCATGTAATGCTAATAAAACTAACAATACTGCTTACGATTTTATTGCTAGTAAAGGCGACGATGCCTTAAATGAATATTTAGAAAGAGTGGACAACTGGTTTAAACGTGGTGTTTTATCGTATGGAAAAATGCAGAGGCTGAAAGTGTCTTACAAAGAATACACCGAACGTAAAAGCAAGAAAAAAGAAACAGAGGCTGATAAAAAGTTGTGGGAAAACTTCATTGATAGGCAACTACGAGAAACACAATACATAGCCCGAAAATCGAAGGAAATTTTAGAGCAAATATGTAATAATGTAACAAGTACTGAAGGTAACGTTACTGCGAAACTGAGAAAAGTTTGGGGATGGGATAATATACTTGAGCAACTACAATTTGAAAGGTTTAAAGAAGCTAATCAGACAGGTATTAAAACATGGACAAGTCAACATGGTGCGAGAACGCACCAAAAAGAAACCATTAGACAAGAAATTTGGACAAAAAGAGACGACCACAGACATCATGCCATTGATGCGCTTGTGGTTGCTTGCACGCAACAAGGCTTTATTCAAAGGCTTAACACCTTGAATGCAAGCGATGTAAGAAACGAAATGAAAAAAGAAGTTGAAGCAGCCAAAACTCAAAAAAATGCAAACACTAATATAGTTATAGAAGATGGAGAGTTCGAAAAAAATTATGAAGAAAAAGTAAAATTGTTAGACGACTATCTAAAAACCAAAATACCATTTAATACCAAGCAGGTAGCCGAAAAAGCCGAAGAAATTCTAGTTTCCTTCAAAGCAGGCAAAAAGGCAGCAACAACAGGTGTACGAAAGATAAAGATTGATGGCAAAAAAGAAGTTATTCAAAGAGACATAATTATACCAAGAGGTGCATTACACGAACAATTTGTTTATGGGAAAATAAAAACAGTTGCTAAAGATTTCAAAACTGGATTATTTATTAAATACTCTATAAAATATCTTTTTGAAAACAGTGACTTAATAGCAGAACCTATTGTTAAAACACTAGTTAAAACAAGACTTAGTGAATATGATAATGATGTTAAAAAATCTTTAGAGTCTTTAAAAAAAGCACCCATTTATATTGATAGTGATAAAACCAAACTTTTAGTAAGTGCCCATTGCTATAAAGATGAATTTGTTATAAAATATAAGATTGGCGACTTAAAAAAAGAAGACATCAAATATATAGTTGACGATAAAGTAAAAGAAGTAATTGAAAAAAGGCTAAAGGAATTTCTAGGAAAAGAAAAAGAAGCCTTCAAAACGGTAGTTTGGTTTAATGAAGAAAAGCAAATACCTATTCTTACTGTTAGATGCTTTACAGGGCTGTCAGCAGTTGAAGCCATTAAAAAAAATGAACAAGGAAAAGAAATTGGTTATGCTATTCCTGGCAATAATCATCACATTGCTATTTACAAAGACGCTACTGGCAAACAAGTGCAACACTTATGTACATTTTGGCATGCAGTAGAACGCAGAAAATATAAAATACCATACATTATTAAAGACACTAAAAGCCTTTGGAATTCTATTTTGGATAAAGAATTACCTCAACAATTTATTGAAAAACTGCCTTCTGATGGTTTAGAATTACAATATAGCTTGCAACAAAATGAGATGTTCATTCTAGGGCTATCTAAAGAAGAGTTTGATGAAGCAATGTTTCAAAACAACAAGCCTTTACTCAGTAAATCTCTTTATTTGGTTTGGAGTATTTCTGACAGCGACTATTGGTTTCGACATCATTTAGAAACAAAAAATTCAGAACTCAAAAATATAGAAGGTGCGAGAGACAGCGGAAGGTTTTTCAGATTTACAAGTGTTGGTGCTTTTACAAATAAAAATCCTATTAAAGTTAGGTTAAACCATCTTGGACAAATAACCAAAGTTGGAGAATAAACCACAACCTCTTTTCATAATCAATCCAATTTTTAAACATTAAAACAAAAATGTTATGGCAGTAAAGTACAAAGTGATTAAAAAAATTAATCCGTTAAAAAAAGATGACCCTAAAAAATCGTATGCAACCATTGCTAGCGAGGGCGAAATTACATTGAAGCAAATAAGCAAACGCATTGCAGCAATGAGTACTGTGAATAGCGGCGATGTTTTGGCCGTGCTAGATTTATTGGTGCAGGTAATGCAAGAAGAATTAAGTAATGGCAAAACCCTAAGGTTTGGCGATTTTGGCTCTTTCGCTTTGTCACTCTCATCGGAAGGTAAAAACACTGATGACGAAGTAACGGCTGCTGTAATAAAAGCAGCGAAAATTTTGTTTAGACCAGGTAGCGACCTGAAAAAAATGTTAGCCACTTTAAACTATCAAAAAGCATAGTAAAAAAAATGTTTTTAACCATGTTTAAAAACCTCCTTTGCTTTTACTAAAAACCTCCTTTGGTTTTCACCAAAACCTCCTTTGCTTTTTTACCAAACCAAAGGAGGTTTTTTAATAGCAATATAATATGATAAAACGCACCATACACATGGGCAGCCCTTGCCACTTAAAATGTGCTAATAGTCAGCTAGTTGTAAGCTATAGCCATGTAAAAGGGCAAGAAAGCAAGCCCGACCGTTCTGTACCTATAGAAGACATAGGCATTTTGGTGCTAGAACATCAACAAATAAGCATTACACATTATTTACTAGATCAACTGGTACGTAACAATGTGGCGGTAATTACCTGCAACGATACCCACCACCCTACTGGCATGTTACTGCCACTTGAGGGCAATACCGTGCAAAGCGAACGTTTTAGATACCAAATAGATGCAAGCGAGCCACTTAAAAAACAACTGTGGCAGCAAACGGTAAAGGCAAAAATTACCAATCAAGCGGCGGTATTTAAGCAATGGGGCTATAACGATAAAGTGTTACTTGGGCTTGCAAGCGGTGTACTTAGTGGCGATACTAATAATAATGAAGCTACTGCTGCGGCTTATTACTGGCAAAACTTGTTTCCCCCGGCATGGCTTTTTTTTAGGCGGCGTGATGGTGTACCGCCCAATAATTTACTAAACTATGGGTACGCCATAATAAGGGCCGCCGTGGCTAGGGCTATTGTAGGCGCAGGTTTGTTGCCCACATTTGGTATTTTTCACCGCAACCGCTACAATGCCTACTGCCTTGCAGATGATATTATGGAACCCTATAGGCCTTTTGTAGATGTAGTGGTAAGAACGATTGTTGATGAAACTAGCCATGTAGAAACCCTAACGCAAGATTTTAAAACTAGGCTATTACAAGTACTAAGTACCGATGTATTGCTAGACGGCAACAAAAGCCCCTTACTAGTGGCTACACAGCGCACAGCGGCATCGCTAGCCAAATGTTTTGCAGGTGAGCAGCGAAAGATATTGTACCCAGAACTACCTTAAAATAGTTTGAAGTTTGGAGTTTGGGGTTTGGAGTTTGGAGTTTAAGGTTTGGAGTTTGGGGTTTGGGGTTTGAAGTTTGGAGTTTGAAGTTTGGGGTTTGAAGTTTGGGGTTTGGGGTTTGAAGTTTAAGGTTTGGAGTTTGGGGTTTGAAGTTTGGGGTTTGAAGTTTGGAGTTTGAAGTTTGGGGTTTGAAGTTTGGAGTTTGGGGTTTGGGGTTTGAAGTTTGGGGTTTGAAGTTTGGAGTTTAAGGTTTGGAGTTTGGGGTTTGGGGTTTGAAGTTTGGAGTTTGAAGTTTGAAGTTTGGGGTTTGAAGTTTGGGGTTTGGAGTTTGGAGTTTGAAGTTTGGGGTTTGAAGTTTGGAGTTTGAAGTTTGGGGTTTGAAGATTGGAGTTTGGAGTTTGGGGTTTGGAGTTTGGGGTTTGAAGTTTGGAGTTTGGGGTTTGAAGTTTGGGGTTTGGGGTTTGGGGTTTGGGGTTTGAAGTTTGGGGTTTGGGGTTTGGGGTTTAAGGTTTGGAGTTTGGGGTTTGAAGTTTGGAGTTTGGGGTTTGAAGTTTGGAGTTTAAGGTTTGGAGTTTGGGGTTTGAAGTTTGGCGTTTGGGGTTTGAAGTTTGGAGTTTGAAGTTTGGAGTTTGGGGTTTGGAGTTTAAGGTTTGGGGTTTGGAGTTTGGGGTTTGAAGTTTGGAGTTTGGGGTTTGAAGTTTGGGGTTTGGGGTTTGAAGTTTGGGGTTTGGGGTTTGAAGTTTGGGGTTTGAAGTTTGGGGTTTGAAGTTTGGGGTTTGAAGTTTGGAGTTTGGGGTTTGAAGTTTGCAGTTTGGAGTTTGGGGTTTGGAGTTTGGAGTTTGAAGTTTGGGGTTTGAAGTTTAGGGTTTGGAGTTTGGGGTTTGAAGTTTGAAGTTTGGGGTTTGGGGTTTGAAGTTTGGGGTTTGAAGTTTGAAGTTTGAAGTTTGGGGTTTGGAGTTTGGGGTTTGGAGTTTGGGGTTTGGAGTTTGGGGTTTGAAGTTTGGAGTTTGGAGTTTGGGGTTTGGGGTTTGAAGTTTGAGGTTTGGGGTTTGAAGTTTGAAGTTCGGGGTTTGAAGTTTGAAGTTTGGGGTTTGGAGTTTGGGGTTTGGGGTTTGGGGTTTGGAGTTTGGGGTTTGAAGTTTGGAGTTTGGGGTTTGAAGTTTGGGGTTTGAAGTTTGGAGTTTGGGGTTTGGAGTTTAAGGTTTGGAGTTTGGGGTTTGAAGTTTGGAGTTTGGGGTTTGAAGTTTGGAGTTTAAGGTTAAAAAATGTAGCCCCATTTTCTAAAATTAGAATAAGTATCCGCTATTGATAATGTTTTTGTTAACCAGTTGCATTACTACTATGATGTTTCAGTTGTGTTGCACCCTTGTACGTTCTGTTCGCTTTGCAACATTCTTAAAACACCTTTTACATTATTAAGTACCATTTTCTACTTGCTATGCTTTAATAAAACTAAAAACACCAAACTATAAACTACAAACTATAAACACCAAACTATAAACACCAAACTATAAACTATAAACTATAAACTATAAACTATAAACTACAAACTACAAACTATAAACTACAAACTACAAACTATAAACTATAAACTATAAACTATAAACCGTGTCCTCTAATCGCCTAAATGCCTATCGCCTTATGTGGGTACTCGTATTCTTCGACCTACCAACCGACACAAAAAAAGACCGCAAAGCGGCAAGTGATTTTAGAAAGAAAATTCTAGCGGATGGCTTTGCTATGTTTCAGTTTTCTATTTACGTAAAGCACTGCCCTAGTATGGAAAATGCCACCGTACACATTAAACGTGTACAAAAACTATTACCCGAAAAAGGACATGTAGGCATTATGACCATTACCGATAAGCAATTTGGCATGATGAAAATATTTCAAGGTAAAAAGCCTACACCTCCCATGAATGTACCACAGCAGTTAGAATTATTTTAACCGCCTCGCTGTCATCCTGAACGCAGCGAAGGACCTACCGAAAAAGCGGTACAATGCCCAACAGATTCTTCCTTCGTTAGAATGACAAAAAGCCGTTCTGAATATACATCAGAACGGCTTTTAAGTAGATTTTTCAATTCTAAGAAACCAACGAAAGCATTGATACCACTGTGTTTTAGCGCATTCTGTTGGTATCAAAGAACGACAATCTAAAGTTTGAAAGCAAATCACAACAGCAACAGATACCACTATTACAGGTGCATTGTTGGTATCAAAGAACGACAATCTAAAGTTTGAAAGCAAATCACAACAGACGAGGGTTTACAACTTGTAGTAAGTGTGTTGGTATCAAAGAACGACAATCTAAAGTTTGAAAGCAAATCACAACTGGTGGGATAAAAAAAGAAAAGTCGTAGCAGTTGGTATCAAAGAACGACAATCTAAAGTTTGAAAGCAAATCACAACTATTACCAGCTTGTGCCGTTAACGCACCGCGTTGGTATCAAAGAACGACAATCTAAAGTTTGAAAGCAAATCACAACCTACGAACTAGAAAGGCAAGTGTTAATAGAGTTGGTATCAAAGAACGACAATCTAAAGTTTGAAAGCAAATCACAACTGGAAGTTTGGTCCATCTAAAGCCGATAAAGTTGGTATCAAAGAACGACAATCTAAAGTTTGAAAGCAAATCACAACTGAAACGAGAACCAACAAACAACAGAAATTGTTGGTATCAAAGAACGACAATCTAAAGTTTGAAAGCAAATCACAACAAGCATGGTAGTATTATAAACGGCAAGGCTAGTTGGTATCAAAGAACGACAATCTAAAGTTTGAAAGCAAATCACAACCACTGGTTTCAGCGTTGAGGGTATATTCGGGTTGGTATCAAAGAACGACAATCTAAAGTTTGAAAGCAAATCACAACACGCCGCAATGGCTGCACCTACTGCACCTAGTTGGTATCAAAGAACGACAATCTAAAGTTTGAAAGCAAATCACAACTGTATTGCCATTTATAACAGTGTCAAGAGGGTTGGTATCAAAGAACGACAATCTAAAGTTTGAAAGCAAATCACAACTTCATGGTACTAACGGTAAATTAACCGTTCGTTGGTATCAAAGAACGACAATCTAAAGTTTGAAAGCAAATCACAACATAACAAGCAACTTCAAATAAATCATATCTGTTGGTATCAAAGAACGACAATCTAAAGTTTGAAAGCAAATCACAACTTATAAACCTTGTATCCAATAAATTCGCATGTTGGTATCAAAGAACGACAATCTAAAGTTTGAAAGCAAATCACAACTACCTACTGCTACAGGAACTGCGGCCTTGTGTTGGTATCAAAGAACGACAATCTAAAGTTTGAAAGCAAATCACAACCACATTAGCTGCTAGTAACCGTTTAGCATTGTTGGTATCAAAGAACGACAATCTAAAGTTTGAAAGCAAATCACAACCGAAATAATCCAAACAATGAAGGTCAGGTGGTTGGTATCAAAGAACGACAATCTAAAGTTTGAAAGCAAATCACAACCAATGGCATAGGAGGTAAAAACTTTGTAATGTTGGTATCAAAGAACGACAATCTAAAGTTTGAAAGCAAATCACAACCTGCACTCGCAGCAGATTAATTCAATAAACGTTGGTATCAAAGAACGACAATCTAAAGTTTGAAAGCAAATCACAACCGTTAGAGATGTCCATATTATTTAGTTTAAGTTGGTATCAAAGAACGACAATCTAAAGTTTGAAAGCAAATCACAACAATAAACATGCGCTACTACTGTTTTTCTATGTTGGTATCAAAGAACGACAATCTAAAGTTTGAAAGCAAATCACAACGTAAACATGCTGCTAGCTGGCAACGGCTTAGTTGGTATCAAA
>JASGCX010000101.1 GCA_030053925.1 Flavobacterium sp. | reverse complement strand
CAGCGCCTATTTTTCAGTTTGTAAAATGCTTGCTGCAAGTTGCAGGGGCTATTTTTCAGTTTGTAAAATGCTTGCTGCAAGTTGCAGGGGCTATTTTTTGGTTTGTAAAATGCTTGCTGCAAGTTGCAGGGGCTATTTTCTTGTTTGCAAATACCATTTTCTATAAGCGTTCCTCTTTTTTATTAATCAATAAACCCAACAATTATGTTTACTAAAGCCATTATTAAGCGGTATTACCTAAGCGAGTTGATTAGCTTTTTAAAAGCCATTGTGCAATTATGTACCGATGCTAGTGCAAGTACCTTGCAAATAGATGTAGTAACAACTGCTTTGCAAAATGCAACCAAACCAGTAGAAGCAGCCTATGCCTATCAAAAAGATAGCCCTGTAACAATAGCACTAGAAACCCATGATATGGAAAGAGACAATGATGTACTTGGTATAAGAGCTGTAGCAGATGGCTATGCCAAACATTTTGACCCAGCTATTGTAGCAGCAGCCAATGTAATTATTGCTTGCTTTAATAAGTATGGTAACAATATTGCCAGACTTACTTACAATGCCGAAAGCGAAGTAGTAGACAAACTAGTGGCAGATTTTGAAACAGACCCTAAAGTGGTAGCAGCTTTAGCTACGCTTGGCATTACTAGTTGGGTAGGGCATTTAAAAGCAAGTAACAATAGCTTTAAAGCCAAATACCTAGAACGCACTACACAATATGCTAGCCAACCACAACAATCTGCATTAGAACTAAAACCTGCTGCTATTACAGCTTACGAAAAGTTGATAAAGCATATAGATAGCCGCAATACGCTAGATGATACAGGTAAATACACTGCATTAATACAAAAAATTGATGCCTTAACCGAGCAATATAATACCACCGTGCTACGCAGAACACCACCTGCCAAACCAAAGGATGGTGCACCTAAATAATGAATAATAGAAATAGCCCTGCGGTAAGTTGGGCTGATTTGTTTTTATAGTTCTACATACTTATTTTTTTAATTAGGGTAGAATATTGGTGACTATAAATCGTAATTATTTACATTATAGGCTATTTTATTAATAGGTTTGTTTAAAAGAAATAACAATTAATATCTAATTCTTCATGAAAAGGGCAATTCTGAGTTTATCGTTAGTGATAGTATTTTCTCTGACAGCTACATCACAAAAAGTTACAAAAATATTTTATGACTCTCTGTGGAAAGGATGTTCAGAGACTGAAGCAAGCTTTTATCGAATTGTAACATTCGACTTAATAGGAAAACCTATCGGGAAAATTAAAGACTACTATATAACAGGACAGCTACAAAGTGTTTTGGACGGTGCTTATTTTATAGATAAAGAGGATGATAAAAATTCGAAATTTTGGGGTATGTCACGTGGATATTATAAATCAGGTAAAATACAATTTGAAAATGTTCGTGATAAACAGTCTAATTATATCTACAATAAACGTTGGTTTGAAAATGGCAAATTAAAGTATACCGTTAATTTTAAAAATGGGAAACGTCATGGGTTGTTTACCTATTATTATGACAATGGAAATATTAGAAGTCAAATTCAATATAACCAAGAAAATATAGTTGGTACTGAAAAGTTTTTTAATGAATCAGGTAAGATTCACATGGAACAACCTATTGTTGATGGAATAGTTGACACCTTGAATCAAAAGACATACTATTATAATGATAATGATTCTTTAATGGCCATTTTAATTGGATTTAAAGACGATGATGGTTTTATAACGGGAAGTTTTTTAATGTTCCCATCAAAAGGTGATTCTATAATTTCTTTCTTTAACCATCGTAAACTTGATTCTGAAAATGCTGACTGGGTTATTCACACACAAAACAGGATAAAAAAGAAACCGTATGCAATTTTTGAAGACAAATTTGAATCTTCCGAAACAAGTAAAAACTGGAATCTTTCTGATAATGAAAATGCTACCGATACAATTCAGGATGAGAAATTGAAAATTCACTTTTATAAAACTAAATCGGTAAGGAGAGTTTTGTTAAACACATCTCTATTTAATCTGACTAATAATGAATTTGAAATAAAAACAATCATAAATAAGAATAGTAGTGCTTTCTTTGAAGGTATTATTTTTGGATTTAAAGACTATCAAAATTATAGTGCTATTACTTTTAGCCGAAAATTAAAAACTCTTATCTATGAAAAATATGAAAATGGTATTACTACCTTTTCGGATGAAGCACGCAATATTTACATCGATGAAAGTAGCGATAATGAAGTTAGAATTATAAAGAAGTATAACGTAATTAAGGTGTTTTTTAATGGGCAGGAGGGTTATCAAATCAGTGATGTAAAATTATCTGGCAATTTAATGGGTGTGTGTGCTACTGCAATTAAAGAGGGGGAAGAAGCTTTGTTTAATTCGTTTTATGTATCTGTAGGGGAACAACCTTCGGCTGGGTTTAAAAGCAATGAGAGAAATAACGTGGTATCTGTCAAAAAGGTAAATGGTGTTTTTACAATTCCAGTAGAATTAAATGATGTACTTAAAATAGATTTCATTTTTGATAGTGGTGCTTCTGATGTTAGCATTTCACCTGATATAGCCTTAACATTAATAAAAGCAGGAACTATTGGGAAAGATGATTGGTTACCTGGTGCATATTATAGTTTTGCAGATGGATCAAAAGCAAAAAGTGCAAGGTTCAAACTTAAATCAATTATAATTGGAAATAAACGTATCGAAAACATTGTTTGTAGTATTTCTAATTCCATTAATGCACCTATGCTGCTTGGGCAAAGTGTTCTTGGAAAATTTGGACGATATACATTCGATAATGCTAAGCAAATACTAACGATAGAGTAGTAAGAAAAAAATAATTTTCCATACCGGGCAATATTTTGGCAAGGAACATATTTATTTAATAAAAAGTAAAACTAGGAAAAATGAATCTTTCATCTAACAACTTGATAATAATAATAATATTTAGTCTTTTCTCTTTAGGGAACTTGTTCTTTTTATATAAAAAAATGAATAATGGATTTGGACCAGTAAATCTTAAGGTTTATGGGCTGACAATACTAATTGCAATAACTGCATTATTAGCATTATCAGATGTCGAAGCTCAAAAGCTTGTCGCAACTTATAGTATACTTGGTGCGATTGCAGGCTATTTATTTGGGCTTAAAAATGATTAGTATTCCTTCGCCTTCTTTGTTTCTTTGCGTGAAATACCTACGCTGCAATAAAAGCCCAATAAAGTGATAACCGATGCGAGGTGCAACGCATATGCAGCCTCATAGTAGTACAAAAGTTGGTAACATAAAGCTAATCCTTGAAGGTTTTGCAAAACCTTCAAAGTTTTTAGCGACATAAAAAAGCCCCGCATATTTTACTATGCAGGGCTTGTGTTTATGTTTTAAGAAGATTGCTTCCCCGAAATCGGGGCAAGCTGTGCCTCGCAATGCAGATTGCTTCGTTCCTCGCAATGACGAGAACCTCTTCGCAATGCAGATTGCTTCCCCGAAATCGGGGCAAGCTGTGCCTCGCAATGCAGATTGCTTCCCCGAAATCGGGGCAAGCTGTTCCTCGCAATGACGGGGAAAGACTAAGCCAATTTTGCTTGTAAAGCTGTGTCTAAAGCATCTAAAAATTCTTCTGTGTATAGGTAGTGCTCACCATGATTTACTTTGTTGCCGTAAATACATACTGCTAAATCTTTGGTCATTTTACCGCTTTCTACCACTTCTACGCACACTTGTTCAAGTGCTTGGCAGAAATTAACAAGTGCTTGGTTGCCATCTAATTTACCACGGAATTCTAAACCTCTTGTCCAAGCAAAAATTGATGCAATTGGGTTGGTAGAAGTTGGTTTGCCTTTTTGGTGTTCGCGGTAGTGACGTGTAACGGTGCCGTGTGCAGCTTCTGCTTCCATTACGGTACCATTTGGCGTAACCAATACCGATGTCATTAAACCTAAGCTACCAAAACCTTGAGCTACGGTATCGCTTTGTACATCGCCATCGTAATTTTTACAAGCCCATACAAAGTTGCCGTGCCATTTAAGGGCGCTAGCAACCATGTCGTCAATTAAGCGGTGCTCGTAAGTAATACCAGCTTCGGCGTATTTGGCTTTAAACTCGTTTTGGTACACTTCTTCAAAAATATCTTTAAAGCGGCCATCGTATTTTTTAAGAATGGTGTTTTTGGTAGACAAGTATAAAGGCCATTTTTTAGTTAATGCTTGGTTGAAGCAAGAACGTGCAAAACCATAGATACTTTCATCGGTATTGTACATTGCTAGTGCAACACCATTGCCTTTAAAGTTAAATACTTCAAACTCTTGTGTAGTGCCGTCTTCACCTTCAAACTTAATGGTTAATTTGCCCTTGCCTTTGGTAACAAAATCGGTAGCACGGTATTGATCGCCAAAAGCATGACGACCGATGCAAATAGGAGCGGTCCAGTTTGGTACTAAACGTGGCACATTGCTACAAACAATTGGTTCACGAAAAACAGTACCATCCAAAATGTTACGAATAGTACCATTTGGCGATTTCCACATTTGTTTTAGCTTAAACTCTTCTACACGTTGCTCATCGGGCGTAATGGTAGCACATTTAATACCAACACCATATTGTTTAATTGCATTTGCTGCATCAATAGTTACTTGGTCGTTGGTTTCGTCACGGTATTCCATGCCTAAATCGTAGTATTTAATATCCAATTCTAGGTAAGGAAGAATTAATTTGTCTTTAATAAATTTCCAAATAATTCTGGTCATTTCGTCGCCATCTAATTCCACTACTGGATTGGCAACCTTGATTTTTTGTAGCATGTTATTACGTTTACAAATTTTTAATAAGGGTTACAAAAGTAATGGAATACTATTTTTGTAGAACACAAACAATTGTGCCATTTTTAACGTAAATAATGGTATGCAAAAACTGATACCCTATAAAGTTGTGCTACTGTTAGTATTGCTAATGATAATTGGCACAAGTAGCTGTACTAAAAAAGTAATTATGATTGAAACACCATCTACTGTAACGCCTGTTACACCTACACCAATACCTACAACGGCAGTTTACAAATCGTACTTGGCTTTGGGTGATTCGTACACTATTGGCCAATTGGTAGATAGTGTAGATAGATTTCCTGCGCAAACAGCAGCCATACTAAAGCAACAAAATATCAATATTGTACCACTGCAATACATTGCTACAACAGGGTGGACAACTACCAATCTTGCAACTGCCATTACAAGTGTTAACCCCAACGTGCCATTTGATGTAGTGAGTTTATTAATTGGTGTGAATGACCAATACCAAAACAGAAATATTAATGATTATGCGGGGCGTTTTAGGCAACTACTACAAACCGCCATACAGCTTGCAGGCAATAAACCAAGCCATGTATTTGTACTGAGTATTCCAGATTATGGCGTAACGCCTTTTGGTGGTAATAATGCTGCAATTAGCCTGCAAATAGATGCTTACAATGCCATTAACAAGCAAGTAACGCAAACCCTTACAGGTGTTAATTATATTGATATTACGCCTGCATCGAGGCTAGCTGCCACCAATAAAAACTTACTAGCAATAGATGGCTTGCACCCAAGTGGTAAGCAATACAAATTATGGGCCGAACAATTAGCACCGCAAATGGCGGCTGCATTAAAATAACTACATTTTAAATACAGCATCGTCAATGCCTTTGTTGATGCTGTAGTTAGTGTAGGTAATTTCTACACGACCTTTTTTGTTGCGTAGTTTTTCGGCTTCGGTTTCTGGCTTTTTGTTGTCGTCAAATTCTAGTGTGATGCCTTTTGGTAGCTTATAATCTTTGGTATTAAAGCTAAATACAACTTTGTCTGGTAAGCTGTAGTTGGCAAATTTTCCGTAGGTCATTTCTATATCGTAAGTGCCATTTTCTTTGGTGGTAGTTACAGCTTTGCGAATTAATAAATTGGCTTCGTCAATGTACAAAGTGGTTAGTACAATATCGCTGTTATCGTTGCTTGGCAATAGTTTTACTATTGTAAGTTTGGTGTTGTTTAATACAGATTCACCGGCAGCAATGGCTAAAAAATCTTTACCGCTAATAAGTGAATTCATGTTTACCGAAACACCACCTTTTGGCAATAAAGAGATGCCGCCATCTTTTTTCAAGCGAAACTTGTTAGGCTTTTTAAAATACACTTTTACCTTACCTAGCGGTGCTTTTATAAAAGCTACATCGGTTTTCATTTTGCCATCTGCTTCGTAATCGTTTACCGCATCAAGCTTGGCTTTTACTTTGTTAATGAGGGTTGTAACATCTTGTGCATTTACGGTAGTATGTAATGCAAAAAGTATGATAAAACTGAGTAGTTGTTTCATGTGTTGATGGTTTAATTGCTGAATAAAGATGTCATTCTGAGGTACGAAGATGTCATTCTGAGGTAGGAAGAAACGGCCTTTGCAAGGTTAGTTGCTTAGTGCCTCGGCATCACATTTAACTTAAAATATCTTTCCTTTTAAAAATGAAGATGGCTGCTGTAACAAAGCCTACGATGTGAATGAGCAACACCAAAATTGAGTTGATAATTTTATCGGGCCTTAGTACCGAGCCAATAATAGACTCGTTGGTATCAGTAACTTTCATGTCAAAAAATTCTTTCCAATCGTTCATGTGTGTGGTGAACAAAAATGGCTTGATGGTATTAAAAATAGGAATGTTGAGCGTACTTAAAATGGTGAAAAAAATAATCACACTCATGGTGGCAACAATAGGGCCAATTGAGTTTTCGGCAAAAACTGATAATAAAAAACCAAGCGCTGCAACAGTTACCATGGATACTGCTGCAAAGCTAAATGCGCCTATGTAACGCCAAAAAATATCGCCATTTTTTAGTAGTACTACATAGCTGCTTTTCATTAAAAACAGGTCGTCTGTACCAAAAATTAACATGCTGCCAAACAAGGCTAAAATAGCCAGCCAAACCAATAGCAACATAGTGTACACAGTAGCTGCTGCAAACTTTGCTAGCATAAACTGTGTGCGGCTAATAGGCTTTGTAAGCATAATGCGCAATGTGCCCATATTGGCTTCGCCACTAATCATATCGGCAGCAATTAAGGCAATTAATAATGGTACGTGTACCAATAATAATTGCAGCATAATATAACAAACCAAGTAGCCGTTTAAAATATTGCCATCGATGGTTATTGACGATGATAGGTCTCGTATCATAAAGTCTGCATAGGCTTTACCATCTAGCTTTAAACCCAATTGAATAATGGTAATAAGTGCTGTAATGGCTGCAAATGCAATATAAGTGCGAGGCCTACGAAAGATTTTGTATAACTCAATTTGTGTAAGCTTGTACATGTTGGTTGGTGCTAGTAATTTGTAAAAAATAATCTTCTAAACTGTGGCGTGGCTGTAGCGAAATCACTTCAATATTTAGGGTCACTAAATCTTTGTGTAATTGAGGGATGGCTTGCCTATTTAGTTTTAAAAAAATGTTGCTGTTGCGTGATGCTTGTACATGTTGCTGCCAACTGCTTTGCGCTAATTGATGCAATGCAAATGCGTTATTGGTAGTGGTAATTTCAACAATGGTTTGTGCAGGATCAAACAATTCGTTGGCATTACCTTCTATTAATTTTTTGCCTTTGTCAATAATTAAAACACGTGTTGCAATTTGCTCAATCTCGTTAAGTAGGTGAGACGATACCACAACGGTCTTTTTCATATCTCTACTTAATCGTAAAATCAAGTTTCTAATATCAGCAATACCTTGAGGGTCAAGGCCATTGGTAGGCTCGTCAAGTACTATTAATTGAGGGTTGTGTATTAATGCAATGCCAATGCCAAGCCGCTGTTTCATGCCTTGCGAAAAGGTTTTAACAGTGTCTTTTGCACGTGTGGCTAGCCCTACCATTTCTAGCTGATCCATGATGAGTTTATCGGTTACTTTAACGCCGCTAAGCTTTGCAAATAGCTTAATGTTTTCGTAAGCCGATAGATACTTGTACACGTCTGGTTTTTCAATCACTGCACCTACTTGGCGTAATATCTCGTTGCGGTGTGTTGTTAGTGGCATGCCAAATAATTCAATATCGCCCGATGTAGGTTTTATTAAAGTCATCAACATACGAATGGTGGTGCTTTTGCCAGCACCATTTTGCCCTAAAAAACCATACACATCTCCTTGATTGACGGTAAAAGAAACATCGCTGATGGCTTTGAAATTTTTGAATTGCTTAGATAGATGGGAAACTTTTATAACCGGCTGCATAGTGCTATAACAATGAATTGTAAAAGTAGTTGTAATTAATTGATAGGAACGCTGATAACGCTGATTTAGGCAGATTATAGCAGATTATTTCGAGGGTGTAATTTAATCAGTGCCATCTGTGATGCTATCCTTCGCTTGCGGTTAGCACTTTTTTTATTGCTTCGGCCTTTAACGCTGATTTAGGCAGATTATAGCAGATTATTTCAGTTTAGTTTTCACAATTTTTACCAATAAAATCTGTTTCAATCCATTTAATCAGTGCCATCTGTGATGCTATCCTTCGCTTGCGGTTAGCACTTTTTTTATTGCTTCGGCCTTTAACGCTGATTTAGGCAGATTATAGCAGATTATTTCGAGAGTGTAATTTAATCAGTGCCATCTTTGTTGCTATCCTTCGCTTGCGGTTAGCACTTTTTTTATCGCTTCGGCCTTTAACGCTGATAACGCTGATTTAGGCAGATTATAGCAGATTATTTCAGTTTAGTTTTCACAATTTTTACCAATAAAATCTGTTTCAATCCATTTAATCAGTGCCATCTGTGATGCTATCCTTCGCTTGCGGTTAGCACTTTTTTTATTGCTTCTGCCTTTAACGCTGATTTAGGCAGATTATAGCAGATTATTTCGAGGGTGTAATTCAATCAGTGCCATCTGTGTTGCTATCCTTCGCTTGCGGTTAGCACTTTTTTTATTGCTTCGGCCTTTAACGCTGATTTAGGCAGATTATAGCAGATTATTTCAGTTTAGTTTTCACAATTTTTACCAATAAAATCTGTTTCAATCCATTTAATCAGTGCCATCTGTGTTGCTATCCTTCGCTTGTGGTTAGCACTTTTTTTATTGCTTCGGCCTTTAACATACATTCTTCGTATTCGTGTTCTGCAATGCTGTTAAACGTAATGCCACCGCCTACTTGGTAAGATAAGTATTGGCTAGTAGCATTGTACAAAATACTTCTTATAACCACGTTAAAATCGAAGTCTTTTGTAGGTGTAATGTAGCCAACTGCGCCTGAATAAAGCCCACGGCTAGTTGGCTCGTATTGGTTTATTAATTGCATCACTTTTTGCTTTGGTGCGCCTGTCATGCTGCCCATAGGAAAAGTGGCTTGTAAAATATCTGCGAAGTTGGTTGTGTTATCTATTTTGCCCACAATGGTAGATATCATTTGATGCACTTGGGGGTAGGTGTAAATACCAAATAGTTCTTCTACCTGCACACTACCTTCTTTACAAATGCGACTCAAATCGTTGCGTACCAAATCTACCACCATTACATTTTCTGTGCGGTCTTTATGGCTTGTAAACAATTGTTGCTTTAGTGCATTATCGGCTTCGGCATTTTGTAAGTTTCTTTTAAAAGTACCTTTTATGGGCTGAGAAATTAATTGGTTGCCTTGCTTTTTTAAATACCGTTCGGGGCTTGCGCACAGTAAATATTTGTTGTTTAGCTTGTAATAGCTAGCAAATGGATTGGGTGAAATGGCTGTTAACTGTTGGTAAATGGCAAGCGGTTCTATCAATACATTTTCTGCGTAAAACTCTTGGCAGTAGTTAATCTCGTAGCAATTGCCACGTAAAATATGTTGCTGTAGCTTTTGAATAGTTTGTAAGTAATCTGCTTTGCTTATGCGTGCTTGTATAGCTAGTTGCTGGTTACTAGTTGCTGGTTGTTGAACGCTAGTTATTGAACTATTGGAAATTTGTTGATAAACATCTACTGGCAACAGTGTTAAACTTTCAATTCTTAATTCGGTAGCAGATAGTTGCAGCACTATTTCGGGCTGATAAAAGTAGATTGGCTGAAAGCCAATATTATCGGGCTTTTGCTGCGCTAATGATGGTGCTAAAACACTGTGATAAGTGTAGCTGATGTGGCCAAATAACCAGTCGTTGGTTTGCTGCAAAAAAATGGCTAAGGCATGTTGTTGGTTGCTTGTAGGCAAGAAGCTATTGGCTTCGCCTACGGCCACCAAACATTCTACGCTATGGTGTAGCGATGTGTATTGGTGATTGTCTAAAAAAGAACAGCTATTGTATTGGTTTGCCCAATGCAATAGCTGTTGCTTTGTTGTATATACGTCTTGTATTACAAATGTTTCTGTAACTCTTTGCACAAATAATTTGATGCTTTTAATAGCGATGATTAAAAGTCATCATCGTCATCGTCAAAACCGCCACTTTTGGTATCAAACAAATCGAATTCTTTAAAATCTTCGTCTAGTTTAAAGTCATCGTCTTCATCTTTTGATTTTTTACCGCTAGCAGGTTTTTTAGCTGCACCGGCTTTTGATTTTGGAATATCAAATTCATCAAAATCAGGATCCCAATCATCATCATCACTCTTGTTCCAATCGTCTTCTTTTTCTTCTACATCATCGTCGTCATCATCATCGTCATCACTTTTTTTAGATGTAGATTTTGCACCTTTTTTAGTTGGTTTTACATCTTCATCTTCAAAATCGTCATCGTCATCGTCTTCTAATTGTTTTTTACTTTTTGATGACGCTTTGGGTGTAGTACTTGCTACTGGTGTTTTCTTTGCTGTGGATTTTACATCCTTATCAGATTTAATTGCCATGTTCTAATAAGATTTTAAAGGTAAATTTTCAAGAGATATTTTTATTGACCAAATATTTTTTTATTACAACGCTACAATTTGCTCTCTACCAGGGCCATTGCTTACATACTTAACAGGTGCACCTACATAACTGTTTATAAAACTAATGTAGCTAGACATGTTTTGAGGCAAGTTTGCTGCATCTTTAATTGAAGACGTATTGCAATGCCAGCCTTTATGCGTTTGCAATACGGGCTCTATTTTAACCTTCGATATTGCAAATGGTACTTCTTGCGTTTGCTTGCCATCAATGGTGTAAGCAGTACAAGCTTGTAGGGCTTCAAAGCTATCTAAAATGTCTGCTTTTGTCATAATAATTTTGGTAACACCATTAATCATGCAAGTATATTTCAAGGCTACTAAATCTATCCAACCACATCTACGTGGGCGGCCAGTTGTAGCACCAAATTCGCTACCTAGTTGGCGTAATTCTTCGCCTTTATCGTCAAATAATTCTGTAGGAAAAGGGCCACTACCAACTCTTGTACAGTAAGCTTTTGTTACGCCCAATACTTCGTTAATTTTTTTAGGCGATACGCCTAAACCTGTACAAACACCTGCCGAAATAGTATTTGAAGAGGTTACAAAAGGGAAGGTTCCAAAGTCAATATCAAGCATACTGCCTTGTGCGCCTTCGGCCAATACTTTTTTACCAGCAGAAATTTGATTGTTAATGAAGTATTCGCTGTTAACAACGTTTAAGGTTCTTAAAAATTCTAGTGCTTCAAAAAATTCATCTTCCCAAGTAGAAATATCTTCAATAAAATGAAAATTGTCTAATAGTTTTTGGTGTTTTAAACGCAGTTTTATGTACTGAGAAGTAAAACTTTTATCTAACAAATCGCCTACACGAATGGCATTGCGGCCGGTTTTGTCCATGTAAGCGGGACCAATACCTTTTAATGTAGAACCAATTTTGCTATCGCCTTTCGATAACTCACTTGCTTTATCTAAAGCACGGTGCGTAGGTACTATAATATTGGTGCGTTGGCTAATAAAAAGGTTCTTTCTCACATCAATACCAAAAGATGCCACCACATCGCACTCACGTTTAAGCGTTACAGGGTCTAGTACCACACCACCACCAATAATGTTAGTAGTATTTTGGTGAAAAATACCAGAAGGAATTTGGTGTAGTACCACTTTTTTATCGCCTACGTACAGTGTGTGTCCAGCATTTGGGCCACCCTGAAAACGAGCCACTATATCGTAGTTAGGTGCAAAGAAGTCAACAATTTTGCCTTTGCCTTCATCGCCCCATTGCAAACCAAGAATTACATCAACCATAATTTGTTATTGAGCCGCAAATGTAAGTGTTGAGTTTTTGTAATAGTGTTTGATGTAGGCATTTTATTTTTTACACAACTTTTCGCCGTCAATAAAAAAATATTTGAAACTAGTAAATGGCTTTTAAGCATTTAACAAGTGTAGTAAGTGCATTATTTTGGTGTACTTGTTTTGTGATATTATTGGTTGCTGGCTCCGTGGCAGGTTTGGTAATAATGATGTTGTATTGGTGTATCAAGGCATTAATTTCACTGATGGTTTTTGGGTAAGGTGCAGCAGCTTTTGTAATAAGGCTATTGCACTGCAACATATTTCTAAGGCAGTAGTAAGCTGTTTTTCTATCGGTTTGGTGAGACAATAACCGATAGAAAATATTTGCCGCATCTTTTACAATAGAGGTAAAATGGTAAGTGCTAGCTACAATGGTTTAAAAAGAGAATTTGCTATTTTTTAGTTTAGAAAACCAACTAGCAAACCTTGAAGGTTTTTAAAACCTACAAGGTTTTTGGGAGTGTTCCCGAAAGTTTGCTGCGTTGCAGAACCTAGTTTCGGGTGTTCCCGAAAGTTTGCTGCGTTGCAGAAGCTAGTTTCGGGTGTTCCCGAAAGTTTGCTGCGCCACTAGCAGACCTTGAAGGTTTTTAAAACCTTCAAGGTCTTAGGGAGTGTTCCCGAAAGTTTGCTGCGTTGCAGAAGCTAGTTTCGGGTGTTCCCGAAAGTTT
>JASGCX010000017.1:56073-60329 GCA_030053925.1 Flavobacterium sp. | reverse complement strand
TGACAGGTCTATGTGGTTAAAGAAACTAAGCCAAACTTTCTGCTATCAATTCTGCTACATCCATTACTACCACCTCGTTTTCTTTTTCTCGGTTTTTAACGCCATCGCTCATCATGGTATTACAAAAAGGGCAAGCGGCAGCAATAATACTTGCACCTGTTGCTAGGGCTTCATCTGCACGTTCAATATTAATTCTTTTATCGCCAGGTTCGTCTTCTTTAAACATTTGTGCGCCGCCAGCACCACAGCACAAACCATTGGTACGGCAGCGTTTCATCTCTATCAATTCAGCGTCTAAGGCTTCTAACACTTGTCTTGGTGCTTCGTATATATCGTTGGCACGGCCTAGGTAGCAGCTATCGTGGTACGATATTTTTTTACCTTTAAATGTACCGCCGCCTTGCAGTACTACTTTGCCTTCATTAATAAGTTGTTGTAAAAAAGTGGTGTGATGAATTACCTGGTAATTACCGCCAAGTTCGGGGTACTCGTTTTTAAGCGTATTAAAACAGTGAGGGCAAGTGGTTACTATTTTTTTGATGCCGTAACCATTTAGTACTTGTATGTTTTGGTAAGCCATCATTTGAAACAAAAACTCGTTACCAGCACGTCTTGCAGGGTCGCCAGTACAAGCTTCTTCTTTGCCCAAAATGGCGTAGTTAATACCTACTTTATTTAAAATGGTGGCAAATGCCTTGGTTATTTTTTGAGCTCTTTGGTCAAAACTACCAGCACAGCCTACCCAAAATAATACATCTGGTGTTTGCCCAGAAGCCATCATTTCTGCCATTGTATTCACCTTCATACTAAAGCTATTATTTGCAACGAAAGTAATTGATTTTATGAGAAGCTAACCACAGAGTAAACGAAGTTTTAAACAGAGTTACAGGAGCTTCATTTTATCAATCGTTCTGTTTATCTTAATAAAATAAATAGCGGTTTATACCCACACAGCGTGAAAGCATTTTAGTCTGAAAATCATTCAACTCATTTTAATCAAATAAATCAGCTATCAATACCCAACTCTACCAGTTCTAGAATTAACTGTTGCAATGCCTACTAGTTCATCGTGGCGTTGGCTGTAGCTGCGGTAGTACACAAATATGGTGTAGTCGTTTTCTGTTTCCCAATAATTGCCTTCTGTAACGGTGGCTTCTGTTTTTTTGCTGACTTTGTCTTTAGATACATAGGTATAATTGTAAAAGCCCTGCTTTAGGTACAGGGTTTTTTGGTACACACCTTTGGCTGCATTGTATTCAAGCAAGCTATTGCTGTTGAGTTTATTGTTTGTTAGTTCGCCCATCAGGTAAATGTCTTTACTGGCAAAAGGTTGGTTGCCTTCGGGTACAAATGTGAAGGTAACGTTGGCATAATCTGTTTGCCACCAATTGTTTACGTTTTCGGTGGTAAGAATATTCATCCAGCCATTGTAGTCTTTATAATACAAGTAGCGCTGCGCTACTCTTGGGCCATCGGGCTTTACAAAGATGTTATTGGGTTGCGAATTTTTATCAATGCTGGCAATGCGTTCGCTTTCAAAACGAAAGCTTCGTAAATCAACCCAGCGGTATTCTTTACCTGCTTCAAAAATACCACCACGTTCACCATCGTATTCTAGCAAGTTGCCACGTACAAAGGCTATTGGTACATTGTATTGCATATTGTCGGTACGGTTATTTTGCATAACACAAGTGGTTATTTGCTGCATGGGGTTTTGTGCATTTAGCTGCGTTACATCTACACTAAACTGTATTTTTTGGTGCGTTCGGCTTAGTTCATTATCAAATGGCACCATGCTTCGTCCACCCACATTGGCACGACTATCTAGCACATACAGGCGTTTGGTAAAAGCAAGCTGTGTGGTATCGCCATTTAAAAATACTTTTAGTAAATAATTGCCGCTTTTGGTAGGTGTACAATTTCTATCGGGCAAAATGGTTTGGTAATGTACATACTTGGTTTGTGCAATTGATGATGGTCTGTATTGATTAAGTCGCTGCTGTTGATAGCCTTTTAAGTAATCAAAACTGCTCAAGTCGGCGGGTTGCCAATTGGCGTTGCACAAGGTGAAAGTGTAGTAATAGTTTTTTACATAGCCATCCATATCATCAAAATGCAGTTCTAGCAAATCGGTAGAATTAAGGTTGATAATAGGCAGGCTTTCTTGGTTGTTTTGCTGAAATAGTTTTACGGTTTTAATGCAGGGCATTACAATATTATCAGTATTTACTTGTGCCGATGCACTGATAAACCACAACAGTATGCTAAAAAAGAATAGGCGTTTCATGTGGTAAAAGTAATGGGTGAGGGGCAATTTTGTGGGGAAGATTTGAGTAACAAAGTAGGCAAAAAAGTATATAGTAGACTGATGTAAATAAAAATAAAATTTTCGTTGCGTGTTTCATGGTTTCTTTTTCTATTGCTCCTTCAAAAACTTATAGTTATGCTAGAGGGTGATAGAATTCCTAATTGTAATTTACCACTAAGTTATCTAGATAAATCTTTTGAGACGTTTTTTCTGCTTTGTAATTGAACTAATTTTTAAAAAAATTAGTTCTGCTATACCAAATTTGCTAGTATATTTTTGCTAGATAGGGGAAGAAACTGGAAAGCTGAAAAGCAGGTGTCTTACCTTAAAGGTCTTTTAAAAGCCACTTAATTGCGGCTTTTCTACTTTATAAACGTTCGTTCACCCTTTCTTTCTCTTTGCTTTATCGTTCAAAATTTAGGCTTTTTTTTTGTTTTTTTCCTCGCCTTTGTTGCGCTTTTGCCAACAAAGAATTTGATACGACATGCAAGATATTTTTTTCTGAAATTTCTTCTTTCTTTTTTGTGCTAAACAGCTATTCGTAAGCGAAAGAGAATAATCTGTTTTACCAAACGGTTGCTGTTTGCCACTTTAGTTTCTTTGTATCAAACATCTACGCTACGGTAAAAGCTGCATAGCAATACAAGCGTACAAGTGAGTGACACAACCGAAGCTACATAGTATTACAAAAGCTGGTAACCAAAACATTTGTAGTTTTAGCGGGTAAATAATCGCACTATTTTGAGTATCGCTATTACCATTGCTAAGCGCATTGCTTTTAACAAACAGCAATCTTTTTCTCGCTTTATTATTCGCTTGTCTATTGCTGCTACGGCTTTAAGTGTGGCTGCTATGATTATGACTTTGGCATTTGTAAATGGCTTTGAAAAAACGGTGAACGAAAAAGTGTTTAGCTTTTGGGGCCATGTAAGGGTGCAGCATTACGAGAATGTCAAAAACCTAATTAGCGAAGAAACACCTATATACAACAACGACTCGGTGGTACGTATTATTACCCAACAACCTTACTACAAAACGGTGCAGGCTTTTGCTACCAAAAGTGCCGTGCTAGAAAAAAATAAAGAAATTGAAGGCATACTGTTTAAAGGTGTAGAAGCAAATTATGACAGTGTTACGTTTCGCCAATTTTTAAAGCAAGGTAGGTGGTTGCGCTTTGGCGATAGTAGCTATGCCAAAGAAATTATTGTATCGATGCCTGTGGCCAAAGCCTTGCAAATAGCGGTGAACGATACCATTAAAATTCATTTTGTATCGCAAGATGCAGGCATTGCCAATGCCTCTAGAAAACTTGTAGTGGTAGGTATTTTTAACACCGGTATAGAAGAGTACGATAAAATATTTGCGGTTGGTGATTTGCGGTTAATTCAACGCTTAAACAATTGGCAACCCAACCAAATAGGCGGCTACGAAATATTGATGAGTGATTACTCAAAAATGAATGTTTTTAACACGCAATTAAAAGACCAACTGCCCACAGAATGGCTCAGCAGAACTATTAAAGAAACTTACCCCAATATTTTTGATTGGCTAAATGTGCAAGACACCAATAAGTATGTTGTGTTTATAATTATGGGCATTGTAGCCATTATTAACCTAGTTACTTGCTTGCTGATATTGGTGCTAGAACGTACTCGCATGATAGGCATTTTAAAAGCTATTGGTGCTACTAACACTACTATTCAAGAAATATTTTTGTACTACGCTAGTTTTATTTCGCTGGCAGGTATTGGTATGGGCTTAGTGGTAGGTGTGGGGCTTTGTTTGCTGCAACAAGCTACACACATTATTCACATGGATGAAACCTTGTACTATGTAGCTTATGCACCTATTAATATTGTTTGGTGGCAAGTTGCAGTGGTGTGTGTGGTGGCTGCGGTGGTATGCTTTTTAGCGTTAATTATTCCTACACTCGTTGTAAAAAATATTA
>JASGCX010000017.1:18573-55973 GCA_030053925.1 Flavobacterium sp. | reverse complement strand
AGCCTGTAAAAGCCATACAGTTTAGGTAAATGTCTGAACGAGGATTTTGTAGGATTTTTTGGATTTGTAGGATGATGCAAATTGCAATAATCCCTTTAATCAATTTAACCCTTCTAAATTCTGGAAATATTAAGCCTGTAAAAGCCATACAGTTTAGGTAAATGTCTGAACGAGGATTTTGTAGGATGATGTAAATTCTGGTTCAGACAATTATACCCAATGCGACACAATAATACCTGTGGCTACTGCTGCGTTTAGGCTTTCGGCACCACCAATTTTAGGTATGTTTACTGGGTGAGAAATGAATGGCAATACATGGTTGCTAATACCATTGCCTTCGCTGCCTATTACTAAAATACCCGCTGTGGGTTTTGGTATTTGGTAAATAGATTGCCCATTTAGCAAGGCACCAAACACAGGCACATTGGCATTTGTAAGCGTAGTTGCAAGGTTTTGATACCAAATTTTTGTACGCAAAAAACTACCCATGGTGCTTTGTATCACTTTTGGGTTGTAGAGTTCTACCGTATTTAGGCTGCAAATAATTTGCGTAATGCCAAACCAATCTGCAATGCGAATAATGGTGCCTAAATTGCCCGGGTCTTGAATACCATCTAATGCCAAACTAAGGCTATTGGAAAAATTTGGCTTAGTGTTTGGTAAAAGCTGCTGCACCACAGCTATTACTTGGTTAGGGGTTTGTAAGTTGCTAATGCGGGCCAATTCTTGCTCTGTAATAGTAACTATTGCAGCATGTTTGGCGGTATTATTGGCTAGAAACTGTGCTGTTGCGTAAATGGTTTTAATGGTAAAATTACTCGTTAGCAGTTCGCTTACAAGCTTTGGGCCTTCGGCAATAAATAGGCCATCTTGCTGTCTTTGCTTTTTGTGGTACAAACTTTGAATATATTTGACTTCATTCTTACTTAGCATCATCTATGATTTTTGTTAGCAACAACATTTCGCCTCAAAAAATACTTGGTTTATTTGGTATCGTATTATTATTTGCAGCTTGCAGTAGCGTAAAAGAATTTCCTGTAAACAAGCCTTTTGTTTTTTCAAACAAAATAACGCTTAAAAATAACGTGGGTAAAGATGAGAAAAAACGGCTAACATTAGAACTTGATAATTATTGGGATGACAGCTTAAAAGCAAGAAAGGTGCAGCAGTTTGGGTTTATTTATCGCTTAAAAAAGCCACCTGTGTACGATAGTGCCAACATAAGCCGCAGCCGTGGTTTTATGAACGCCTTTTTAAACTCGCAAGGTTATTATTACGCTACGTTTAAAGATTCGGTAACCTTAGATTCTGTAATTGCAAAAATTCAGAATGAAAAATGGTTAGGTATATTTCCTACTTTCAAAAAGCGTAAAAAAGTACTACAGCTTCGCACCAATATTGCCTTTCTGGTAGATGTAGGTAAACGTATCACTATCGATACAGTTAGCTTTGCCATGATAGATACCCTACACAAGCCAATAGATTCTACGTTGCAAAATATTACATTGGCGCAAGCAAAATATAGTTTGCTAAAACAAGGCAAACCTTATTCAAAACAAATAGTAAGCGACGAGTTAGACAGGTTGGCTTATTTGTACAGAAGCAATGGTTATTACAACTTAAACCGAGAAGATATTTATGCGCTAGCAGATACTTTAAATGCTAAATTATTAACGCTTTCTATTGATCCATTGGCGCAAGCGCAAATAATAAACGAAGCAGCCAATGCACGTAAAGAAGACCCCAAATGGCGCTTTACGATGATGCTTAAAAAAATAAACGACACGCTAAAGCTGAAGCAATACTATGTAGGCAATTTGTATTACTATCCTGATATTAAAAATGTGTATTACAATGCCGATACCTTAATGGCAAGAAAAAATTTCAAAGAATCTTTTCACAAAAGCGGTGTGATGCGTTTTGATATAGATAAGTTTAAGTTTAGGCCCTTACGTGAGCATACATACTTAAAACGTGGTGGCTTGTACGATGAGAACGCTTATTACAAAAGCATTAATAAGCTCAATCAAATTGGTTCGTGGAAGCAAGTAGATGCAAAAGCAGTTGTAAGACCCAATTCTGACAGCATCGATTTTCATTTCTTTTTGTTGCCTGCACCAAAACAAAGTTGGGGCGTTGATTTTGAAGGTAGTAGAAACACTGGCGACATTGGTTCGGGTAATTTGATTGGTTTGGCTACCAACCTAACCTACAAAAACAGAAACGTTTGGAAACAAGCCATACAGTCTTTAACGCAAGCTAGGTTTGGCTTTGAGTTTAATATTGATAAGCAAGTAGCCAACATTGCACCTAAACCTTTTGTACAAACACAGCAGTTTACATTGTCTCATTCATACAGTTTTCCTAGAATTATACATCCTTTTAAAAACTGGAAATGGTTAACCGGACAAATAAATAAGATTGATAACCAGAAAACCATTTTTAGTGCACAAGGTGCTTATACCAATCGTATTGATTTTTACCAATTACGTTCTTTAAACCTCAATTTTGGCTTCGATTATACCAAAGGCAATGTGTCTACGCAGTTTCGTTTTCCTAATATAGAATTGTATAAGGTAGATACTTTAGATGGCTTAATTCAGTTGTTTAAAGACAATCCATTTTTACGAAATTCATTTAGAAACGGTAATGTAGTAGGTGTAAGTTTGGCTAAAAATATTTTGTTTAGTGGTAAGGATAAATCTAAAATTCACAGCATTAGATTATTTGCTGAAGAAAGCGGTTTACTTACTAGTTTATTGCCCAATGTTGGCGACCAAATATTCTCGTACCTAAAGCTTGAAGGCGAATATCGGTACCTAAAAAAATACACCAAAGATGAGTTGGCTTTACGTGCATTTGTAGGTGCAGCCTTACCTAAAAGTACACAAACCATCCCTGTGTTTAAGCAGTTTTTTGTGGGGGGACCTAATAGTATGCGAGCTTGGGGGCTAAGGCAGTTAGGCCTTGGTTCATCAATTAGTGCCGATACAAGTACCTCGGGCTATACCGATAGATTTGGCGATTTTAACCTAGAGTTAAATGCGGAATATCGTTTTTTGTTAACCACCATTGCAGGCGTAAAAGTTGGTAGTGCTTTGTTTACAGATATTGGTAACGTGTGGAATATTCGTCAAGACCCCAATAATGCAGAGGCTACGTTAAGCCTTAAAAACTTGGGTAGAGATTTGGCAATAGGTGTGGGTACAGGTGTACGTTTAGATTTTTCTTTCTTCCTCATACGAGTTGATTTTGCCTACAAACTCAAAGACCCTGCAAGGCTAGCCAACAAGGGCTGGGCAAACTTTAGAGATTTTGAGTGGACAGATACAAGACTCAATGGTGTGAAAATTAAAAACTACGCCTTTCAATTAGGTATTGGTTTGCCTTTTTAAAAGGCAAACCAATACTTGTTTATTTATTATTGAGTTAGTGCTATTACTACTATTGTGCTGTTGTTAGTTTATACTGCGTTTACTAAGTACCTAAGTACGTGCTGTACTTTTATCAGCAACTTAAAACTCTTTTAGCGACTTAGCTATTATTTCTACGCTTTCTAAAACCTGCTCTTTATTAATAATTAACGGTGGCGCAAACCTAATTTTATCACCCTGCGTTGGTTTTGCTAGTAAGCCATTGTCTTTCATTGCAAGGCAAATATCCAAAGTTGCTTCAGGATTTTCATGCGCTATTACAATAGCATTTAACAAGCCCTTTCCTCTTATAGTTTTTATTAAAGGCGATTGAATTTTAGCTAATTCATCTCTTAGCAAAATGCCCATTGCTGTTGCGTTTTCAGCCAATTGTTCATCTTTTAATACTTGCAAAGAAACAATTGCAACTGCACAAGCCAAAGGATTACCACCGTAAGTACTACCATGTTCACCGGGCTTAATGTTTAGCATAATGTCATCATCTGCAAGTATGGCTGCAATAGGCATAGTGCCACCGCTTAATGCTTTGCCCAATATCAAAATATCTGGTCTTACAGCTTCGTGGCTGCAGGCTAGTAATTTACCTGTTCTACAAAGCCCCGTTTGAACTTCATCGGCAATAAACAACACATTGTACTTTGTGCAAAGTGCCCTTACTTTTTGTAAATAACCATCATCTGGCAATACCACACCTGCTTCGCCTTGTATTGGTTCTACCATAAATGCTGCCACGTTACCGTCTTGTAAAGCGGCTTCTAAAGCGGTAACATTGTTGTAAGGCACTAAGCCAAAACCAGGCATATAAGGGCCAAAACCTTTGTAACTACTTGGGTCGGTAGAAGATGAAATAGCAGCAAGTGTTCTGCCCCAAAAATTACCTTCGGCAAAAATAATTTTCGCTTGATTTTCTGCCACACCTTTTTTAACGTAAGCCCAGCGTCTTGCAAGTTTAATAGCCGTTTCGCCACCTTCTACACCAGTGTTCATTGGCAACACTTTATCGTAGCCAAAATAGCTAGTAATAAACTTAGCATATTCGCCTAATAAATTATTATGAAATGCACGACTAGTAAGGGTTAGCTTACTTGCCTGTGTAGTTAAGGCTTCTATTATTTTAGGGTGACAATGCCCTTGGTTTACGGCAGAATAACCACTTAAAAAATCGTAGTAGCGTTTGCCATCAACATCAAATAAATAAACACCCTCGCCACGTTCTAGCACTACTGGTAATGGGTGATAATTGTGTGCACCAAATTGTTCTTCTAAATGTAAATAATAGGAGCTACGTTCAGATAAAGCATACGTGTTCATAAAAAGTAAGTTGTAAAATGTGAATAGTAAATAAAAAAAAATAGAAAACATCAGTGGCTAATAAGTTTATTTAATTAAACAACTTAGCAACCAATGGCAAATAACTTGCCTTAGTATCTGGGGAGAATAAGTAAATCTAAATTCAGGCGTAGAAAAATCATTGTGTTGTAATTCTGTAGCAATGATACAGAAATTACACGGTTTAAACCAATTTACATAAATATTGAAACTTAGCAATCATGGTAAACGTTTCAATTAAATAAATTGGCGGGTACTATTTATTCAATATCACTCTAAAAGTAGTGCCTTTATTTACTTCGCTGTGTAGTACAAATATTTGTCCCTCGTGGTATTGTTCTATTATACGTTTGGTAAGTGTTAAACCAAGGCCCCAACCACGTTTTTTAGTAGAAAAACCAGGCTTAAACACCTTGGCAATATTGGCTTTTAAAATGCCTTTGCCGCTATCTGCAACATCTATAATTATTTGTGAGGCAGTGTCTTTAATGCTTACTGATATTTTGCCTTTGCCTTCTATTGCATCAAGGGCATTTTTAAGCAAGTTTTCTATTACCCAATCGAATAGTGGTGGGCTAATGAGTGAAGGAATATTGGTTTCGCTGTAAGTTTCAAGTTCAAATACAACCTTGCCACTAGCACGTTTTTTTATATAGTCAATCATGTTTTGTACTTGCTCTATGATGTTCTTTTCTTCAAGTTTTGGTATGCTGCCTATTTTACCAAAACGGTCTGTGATGAGCAATAAGCGTTGTACATCTTTCTCAATTTCGGGTACAATTTTTTCGTTGCCCTCAATGTCTCGCATCATTTCTATCCAGCCTTGCAAGCTGCTTACAGGTGTGCCCAATTGGTGCGCCGTTTCTTTAGCTAAACCTGCCCATATTTGGTTTTGTGTGCTTTTAAAATTAGCTCGTTGTGCCATTACCAAAATGATGATAAATAGTGCTACAATTATTAACTGAACTATGGGATAATATTTTACTTCTTTTAATAATTGACTTTCGCCATAGTAGTATTTATTGGCTATGTAAGGCTTCTCGCTAATTACAAGCACTACAGGTGGGGCATAAGCTTTAAAGGCTTCTAGTGTGGTAGCAAGATAATTTTTGTCTTGCTTAACGGCAAGTGTATCTAGGTTTAAATAATTGTAAGTAAGGCTGTCTTTTTCATTGGTTTCAATAATAGGAATGTTTTTGTTTTCACTTGCTATTTTGGTGGCTAAGTTAATGCTAGCAGTATCTGATGCATTTAGAATGGTGCGTTGCGCCTCAACAAGAATTTCTACGTTTTTACGCTCTTGTGTGGCTATTTTTTTTGCTAAAAATTGAGAGTACAAGATGGTGCCGCTTGCTATTAATACCGCTACCAAACCTAATATGGTGCGCCAGTTAAGCCATTGTTGAATCATAACTCTAAAGTAAGGGTTTTAATGCGATTGGCACACCGATGACGCAGATTAAATGGATTGGTACAGATGCAATTTACGCTATAATAAAAGCTGAGTAAGGTTATAAACGTACAAGTGTGCAACGCTTCCGAAGTTAAATAGTAATACTAAAACTGGCAACCAAAAGAATAAGTATAAATACCTTTAATCAACAGCATCTAATTAATCTTTCCAAATTCTAGTTCAGACAGTATTATTTACTCTTGAAATCACCTCTTTTCCAGGCTTTAATAAAATCTGCCCAAGCGAATGGATTAAGAATGTTCATAGGGGCGGTTTGCCCTGCGTAGTAAGACTTAGTAGCTTGCTGGCGTAACTGATAGTTTACAGCTTCTTTACCATCGGCAGGTAAGGTGGCAAGCAAAATTCTACGTGCGGCTTCGTTAGTGTTTTGGCGTGCAATTTCGTAGGCATCGTCTGGTACACGAGTATTTACAAAGTCACGTTCAAATTGCTCACGTGATGGTCTTGGTTTTAAAATAGTAGCAGGTAAATAAGTGGTATCGTTTACCAATAATTGAATAACGCTGTATTGATTATCGGTAAGATTGGTAGGAATATCAATAACTTTTTCTTTAAAGCCAATAGAAGAGAACATAATTCTATCGCCTTTAAGTACGGCAATAGAGAAAATACCATCGTTGTTGGTAATAGTACCACGGCCTTTGCCCAAAACAACCACACTGGCAGAAGGCACGCCACGTAAGCTATCGGCTGTCATTACTACACCAAATAGTTGTATCACAGAATCTTTAGACGGCTGTGTTTGTTGCGCTTTAATAGTTGTAATAGTGGCAAGGCTAATCAACAATAAAATGATGCGTATACTTTGTTTCATGCGATATAAAATTACGGTACTTTCTATTAAAATGCAAAACAGGGCTAGGCATTTTTTGTTGATAAGCTTTTGCATTTCGCAACAAAGTAAAGTGGTGAGCCGCTAATTTTGCCACCTATTATTTTTTTTAACAAAAACTTGCGTGATGACAGAAGCAGCGATACTACAAGCTTTGAGTAATGTACAAGAACCAGATTTAGGTAAAGATTTGGTGACGCTAAACATGGTGAAGGACGTAAAAATTGATGGTAACAACGTTGCTTTTACCATTGTTTTAACCACACCAGCCTGCCCAATGAAAGATATGATGCGCACAGCAAGCGAAAATGCAGTGAAATTATTGGTAAATAAAGAAGCTGTGGTGACGGTAAATTTCACTGCAAATACATCAAGCAATCGCAAAGATGGGCAACAAGTATTAAGCGGTGTAAAAAATATAATTGCGGTAGTAAGTGGTAAAGGTGGTGTAGGTAAAAGTACCGTATCGGCTAATCTAGCTTTGGCCTTAGCAGAAGGTGGGGCAAGTGTGGGCTTAATGGATGCAGATATTTATGGCCCAAGTGTGCCAATTATGTTTGGTGTACGTGGCGAAAGACCAATGATGAAAGACGTGAATGGTAAAGGCATGATTATGCCCATAGAAAAATATGGCATTAAACTGATGAGCATTGGCTTGTTGGTAGATGAAAGAAATGCAGTGGTTTGGCGTGGCCCAATGGCAAGCAGTGCCATTAAACAATTTGTAACCGATGTTGATTGGGGCGAGTTGGATTATTTGGTAATAGATATGCCACCAGGTACAGGCGATATTCATCTTACACTGATGCAAACCGTGCCTGTAACTGGTGTGGTGATTGTAACTACACCGCAAGCAGTAGCCCTTGCAGATGCAAAAAAAGGCATTGCCATGTTTGCGCAAGCACAAATAAATGTGCCAATAATTGGGTTGGTTGAAAATATGGCTTACTTCACGCCAGAAGAATTGCCAAATAGCAAATACTATTTGTTTGGTAAAGAAGGTGGTAAACGACTAGCTGATGAATACGATTTGCCATTTTTAGGTCAAGTGCCATTGGTACAAAGCATACGTGAAGGTGGCGATGTAGGCGTGCCTGCAATGGTAAGTAACGATACTTTGTCTCAACAAGCATTTAGAGATGTAACTGCAACTGCTGTAAGAAATATAGCCATGCGCAATGCCAATGTGCCTAAAACAAAGATGATAGAAGTGATGGCATAGGATAGCTTGAAGTTTATAGCTTAAATAGTTTAGGGTTTCCACCAAGGCATTGTTAGCTTTGATGGAAACTTTTTTATTTAGAGATAATTGTGAAAAGTTTATTCATCATCATACAAATCTCAAACTTAAAATTCCAAACTCATAATGTACCACCTAAATCATTTTAAAGCCGAAAATGAACAAGAAGTAATTGCTTTTATGAAGGCGCATCCATTTATAACGCTTTGTGGTGTTGATGAAAATAATATGCCAGTTGCTACACATTTACCAGTATTGCTAGAAGAAAGAGATGGTGGGGTATTTTTATTGGCACATGCAATGCGCAAGCAAGACCATACCATTGCGTTTACGCAAAACCCAAATGTGTTAGTTATTTTTAGTGGTGAACATGCTTACATAAGTGCAAGTTGGTACAGTAATAAGCAAGTGGCAAGCACTTGGAACTACAAAGCGGTACATGCAAAAGGTGTAGTAAAATTTCTAGATGATAAAGGCTTGTATGATGTACTGGTAAAACTGACCAATCATTTTGAAGGCACAACAGAAAGCCCCGCCGCAGTAAAGCACATGGATGAAAAATATGTAGCCGATAATATGAAAGCCATTGTAGCTTTTGAAATTAAATTAACCAATATTCAGCATGTATTTAAGTTAAGTCAAAATAGGCAAGAGGCCGATAAAGCAAGGATTGTAGATGCCCTAACAAGTAGTGGCTTAAATGCCAATGAATTGGTAAAATAAAATTAAAATTGAGTGTATGAAATTGTTTGTAACCATATTATTTAGTCTATTTTTTGTAGCATTAAAAGCACAAACCACCACCATCATTTTATTGCGCCATGCAGAAAAAGATACCTCGCTGCCCAATGCAACCACAATGAAAGCAGACCCACCTTTAACCAAAGCTGGTGAAGCAAGGGCTCTTTTATTATTGGCAGTACTTAACAATTTTAAACCAGATATAATTTATAGTACAAACTATATGCGTACCAAGGCTACTGTAACGCCTTTGGCGCAAAAGTTTACCAAGCATATTGTGATGTACAATCCTGCAGATTTATCAAAATTTGCTGAAGAATTACGTTTACAAAAAGGGAAAACAATTATAGTTGCAGGTCATTCTAATACAACGCCTGCACTGGTGAACGCATTACTGAAAGAAAAGAAATACGAATCGCTGCCTGATAGCGTGTACAATAAATTTTGGATTGTTACTCTTGATGGTGACAAGATTACAGATAAAGTGATTGAATATTAAATAGGGTTAAGCATCCATTTCGATACCAATTTTACGCATTAAAATAGAGGCGTTTAGGCTTTTGCAAATGCCATTTTTCAGCTTGTAATCAAAGTATAATTCATCGTTAGCTATTTGCACATCAAAATGGTAATTGGTAATGTTTTTAGGGTAATTTTCAGCTTGCTTTGCAAGTTCTACATCGTGTGTGGCTAGTATGGCTACCGCATGTTGTTTTATGAGTTGTTGTATCAATGCCTTACTACCTGTATGTCTATCAAGCGAGTTAGTGCCACGTAAAATTTCGTCCAGTAAAATAAACAATTTTTCATGCTTTTTTACGGCTTCAATAATGCTTTGTAGCTTCTTTAATTCTGCGTAAAAAGTAGAGGTGTTTTCTGCTAAATTATCTGCAATACGCATACTGCTCATCAAGCGAATATGCGATGTGGTAAAGCTTTTGGCGCATACAACGCTGCCCATTAATGCTAGTACTGTGTTGCAACCAATGCTTCTTAAAAAAGTACTTTTGCCAGCCATATTGCTACCCGTAATGAGTGTAATATTTGCTTCGCCAATTGTGGTAAAATTATTGGTGACACACTTATTATCTGCAATTAGAGGATGGCCAAGTTTGCTAGCACTAAATGTAAAATGTGTATCGGCAATTGTAGGCAAACACCAATTTGCATGATTGAAGGCCAAAACCGCTAGCGTATTAATTACCTCCATTTCTGCAATTACTTCAAACCATTTTTTTACATGCTGTTTATGGGTTGCTTGCCATTTGTTTAGGGCTCTTATTTGCCAAACATCCCACAGAAATAGTGTGTTTAATGCAAGAAATAAGTACACGTTTAATCTTACATCAAAGCGGTTAAGAATTTGCTTTAATTCACTAATTGCTTTTGATGCTTTTTTGTTATCAATATTGAGCTGTGATTGTAATTTTTTTAATGCAGCTACTTCAAAATTCGATTGCTCTATTGTGGTAATTAATTGTTCTGCTACGCTTAATTCTATTACAATATTGTTGAGTAAAGTGTACGAAGCCATTACTTTTTTACTTTGAACAAAAGCGAATATTAAGCATAAAAAAAGTACACCCGAAAATAGAGATGCTGTAAGTACATTAATACTGTATAGTACTACGCAAGTAGTAGTAAAAATGCAATAGAGTGGTAATAGTATTTTCCAGTAGTTGGCTCGCAAATGTTGTTCATCACTTAGTAACCATTGCTCTATTTTCTGCTCAGTAGAAATAGTTATTGGCGATTGTAGGCCAATAGCTTGAAACTGTTGCTGCCATTGTGTTTGTTGTTGTAATGCTTTAATAGCAGAATGTCTATTTTGTATAGCTTCTTTGGTAATGGCTTTTTGTAAATTATCTGCTAGTATTGCCTTGCCTTGTTCGGTATTACTGCGATTAATGTATTGGTATAATGATGCTTTGCCAAAAATGTCTAAATCGTTGGTGTAAGCATGTGTAAGCTGTGCAAATTGTTCACCAGATTCTCTGTGAAAATATTGATAGTCAAGTATCGCAAGCTCTTGATGGTTAATGTAAATGAGTGTATTGGTATGAGCGATGGCTTTATTGTTAGCAACATCTTTAGCAATAAAGAATAAAAAAATACTGATGCCAATAATAATGCTAACAACGCCAAATAGTATGTTTACCTCAAAGCTATTGTAGGCACCAATGGCTGTGGCAATAACTGTTATAAACCTAAGCCACGCAAGATTGGTTTTAGTTTTTTGTAAGGCTTGTAATGTAGCTGTATGCGCTTGTAAATATTGCTGATAGGTAGTTGCAGGCATAGTAAATATTATAGGCGCTGAAAGTAGTTAATGATTGATTAGTGTAGAAAGAAAATTGTACTTATTTTTGCCAACTTATTTATCTCAAACCTATATGGTTTCAAATAAAATGGGGCTGTACTGGTTTCGACAGCAAAGTTCTTTGTAGGTATAAGCATGCAGTGCGTTGGATAATTAGCACTTAAATCTGAATATTCAAAACTCAAATGGCAATACACAGTATGCCATGGCTGCTTAATCAGTGATTAAGTAACCATTCGGGCCGCCGAACAGGTTGTTCTGTTACCAAGTTCCGCCGCCGACTCAAACTAAACACAGGATGCTGTTTCAGAAGGCTGTGACTGCAACAAAAGACTATTCAGCTAAGGATAAAATTGGTTTGTTCAATCCCGGTTTTATCTCTACAATTAATAATGAACTAAGCATGTAGAAGACTTATGGCGGATTTGTTTGGACAGGGGTTCGACTCCCCTCAGCTCCACTAGCTTTAAAGCCCCGAAAGGGGCTTTTTGGCGTAATAAAACTATGATGTAGGCTTACTACTCAAATACTAGTAAACTATTTTGGTTCACATTTTTTTTTGGGGGCTAGGCAAAAAGTTTGGATAACCTAAATAAAAAAAATTGGTACCAACTTCCCCTCTTTGATTAACCCTAAATAGTTTTATTTTAGAGTTAAAGGATGAAGAACTTAATAAACTATTTCCTATCATTTTAACGTTTATCAAGCGCTAATAAATGCTAAACACTATTTTAAAAAAGTATCAGTCAACATTTGCTAAGGTTGTGCCTTTTGATGCAGCAAACGATAAACTTTTATTACTAGATTTTACGGCTGCAAATACCAATTTAACTAACAATATTTTAAACAATACCGCTCTTTTCTCTGCTTACATTAATACCAAACTACAAACTTCAAATTTCAAATTTGGCATTGGTGGTTATAACGAACACAGAACGGTTTACAGCCGTAGTAAAGTGTTTGATACCTCAAGCGAACCAAGGCGTTTACATTTAGGTGTAGATATTTGGGGCGAAGCCGAAACACCCGTATTTGCTGCATTAGATGGTGTGGTGCATAGTTTTGCGTACAACAATTTCTACGGCGATTATGGTGCTACTATTATTATACAGCATCAATTAGAGGGCGTTACGTTTCATGCCTTGTATGGCCATTTATCGCTTAAAAATTTTGATGGTTTGTATGAAGGAAAAGCCATAAAAAAAGGTGGCCTAGTAGCGCATTTTGGTAGGGCCGAAGAGAATGGTAATTGGCCACCACATTTGCATTACCAGCTAATTATAGATATGCAAGGTAAAAAGGGTGATTACCCAGGAGTGTGTAAATTAAGCGAACGTGAACAATATTTATCCAATTGCCCCAACGCAGATTTGATATTGCAAATGCTACAGTTTGCTAACATATTGCAGCCTTAGATGGTAAATTAAACAGGAATTTTATCAGCCACTAAGCTCATATTGGTAATAAATTTGCAACATTCGTCGCCACCTAAAATAATACTATAGTTGTTGTAAAAATGCTCCGAACATGCTTTCAATTTTGGTAATAACGCAATGGCAGTATCTGATGGATAGACATTGGTTTGTTTACCTTCTGCGGTACGAGTTACCAGTTGTTTTTCTTCTAGTTTTTCAATTAATCTAGTAACCGTGCTTGGGCTAAGTTGTAAATGATTGGCAATACAACCAGGTTGTGTACCCGGTTCTTCTAATACCATCAACAATAAATACGCATGGCTTGGCGAAAGATCTACAGGTTTCCAACTTTCTAACGCTAGTTTTTCTACTTTACGGGCTAAAGCATTGGTGGTAAAGTATAAGCACTTGCAATATTTACTCTCAGATGTTTTCATCATTTAAGGGCAAATATAAAGTGGCTTGTTTTGTACATAAAAAATGATTTTTCGAAAAAATTATTTTTTTATTTGAAATTCTACTCTACATTTGTAGAACAAAATAACAAAGTGTAGAACAATGAAATTGTCGAAAACAGAAGAACAGTTAATGGAGTTAATTTGGCAGCATGGAAAAGTTTTTTTAAAAGACTTGATTGAGCAACATCCAAAGCCTAAACCAGCCACAACAACTGTTGCTACATTACTTAAGCGCATGCAAGACAAAGGATTTGTGGGCTACAGTGTATTTGGAAATTCAAGAGAATATTTCGCCCTAGTAACTAAGTCAGATTATTTTTCTAAACATGTAAAAGGTATTATTAAAGATTACTTTGGTAATTCAGCCATGCAGTTTGCATCTTTTTTTACCACTACTAGTAATTTAAGTGCCCAAGAGTTAGAAGAATTAAAATTGATTATTGATAAAGAAATAAAACGTAATAAAAAATGATAGCTTATTTGGTAAAAATGGTGCTTTGCTCAGCTATATTATTATTGGCTTATTATGTACTGCTACAGAAAGAGAAAATGCATCGCTTTAATAGATACTATTTGCTACTGAGTTTAATTTTTGCATTAGTTGTACCATTTATCAAAGTGAAGCAGCAAACGCTTGCTACAACTGCTAATGAAGCATCAGAAACCATATTTTTAGTAACAGAAACTACTTTTAAAACTGTGTCAAGTGCCATTGAACAACCTGTACACCATATTGATATTTGGCCCAATTTGCTACTAGCCGCTTACTTTTTAATTAGTGGCATCCTGCTTGTTCGTTTTGCTAAAAATCTTTATCAATTATGGTTAAAGCTAAAAAACGGTAAAACGGTTTTATACCAAAATACACAGCTTGTATTATTACCACAAAGCATTGTTTCTCACAGCTTTTTAAAGTACATATTTATAGCAAAAGACGATTACAACAATGGTGCTGTAAATGCAGCCATACTTAATCATGAGCTTGCCCATGTGCAACAAAAACATTCGCTTGATATTGTATTTGTTGAAGTTTTAAGAATTATTTTTTGGTTTAATCCATTTATCTACTTCTACAAAAAAGCCATTCAACTTAATCACGAATTTTTGGCAGATGCTGCTGCACTAGAAACATGTAATAACGTGGCATCTTATCAATACTTATTATTAGCGCAAGCAAATAAACCCACATTCAATCAGCTCGCAAGTCAGTTTAATTTTTTAATAACCAAAAAACGTTTAATTATGATGAACAAAACAACTTCATTAACAAGAAAAATAGTAAAGCAGTTAGCCATTGTACCAATTATTGGTAGTTTGGTTTTTGTGTTCAGTTCTAAAACAATTGCACAGGATACTTTGCAAAAATTAACTGAAAAAGTACCTTCAAAAGTTGCTGAAAATAATTTTAAAAAGCCAGTAAATGCTAAGATAGATAAGGGTATGGAAGCCCATTTTATTAAGTCCTCTATTGGTTATTCTGCTACAGATGCCTCTGAAGAATTAGTTAAAGAATATGAAACTATTGTAAAGAAATACAAAAAGGATTCTACAAATAGATGGCAATCAATTTTTAGAGATATTACTCAGCAAGATAGATCTAGACTAGTAGCTATTTTTAAGCAAATGAGTCTACAGCAGCAACTAAAGCAGAATGTAGTTTTTGAAAAGAGTCTTGGCCCATTAAAACGTGAAGTGCCCACCGAAACGCAGTTTAATAATTTTAAGAAAGCAAATTTTTATGGTATTTGGATTGATGATAAACGCGTTAAAAACGAGGTGTTGAACAATTATAAAGCTTCAGATTTTGCTCAATTTGATATTAGTAAATTGTATGGTGCTGCAAAAAAAGGCAGAAGTTATACCCACCAAGTTAATTTAATGACCAAAGCCTATTATCAAAATTATTACGACGAATCGATGGCAAAAAAAGATGAGCCGATGATGGTGACACGCTTTACTAGAAATGTTACTGTTGTTAAATGATGAAGACTCTGATTTATCAAAATCTCTGTTCACTCAATTATTTAGCTATTTTCGTAGCCGATGTCTAATCTTAATTTACACAATACCAACGAGCAGGTTTCTAGTGCCGATAAAGAGTTTGAAAATACTATTAGGCCCGCTGCTATCGATGATTTTAGCGGTCAGCCACAGTTGATTGAAAACTTGCTCATTTTTATTAAAGCCGCCAAAATTCGTGGTGAGGCTTTAGACCATGTGTTGTTTCATGGCCCACCAGGTTTGGGTAAAACCACTTTAAGCCGTATTGTGGCCAATGAATTGGGTGTAAATATTAAAGAAACAAGCGGCCCCGTAATAGAAAAGCCCGGCGACTTAGCTGGTTTATTGACCAATTTACAGCCCAATGATGTGTTGTTTATTGATGAAATTCATCGCCTAAGTACGGTTGTAGAAGAATATTTGTACGCCGCCATGGAAGATTTCCGTATTGATATTATGATTGATACTGGCCCCAATGCACGTAGTATTCAAATTAACTTAAACCCTTTTACGCTTGTAGGTGCTACTACGCGTAGTGGTTTGTTGACTGCGCCCTTATTATCTCGTTTTGGCATCAAGTCTCGATTAGAATATTATAATGCAACGGTTTTACAAAAAATTATTGAGCGTAGTGCTAAAATTTTAAATACAGAAATAAGCAAAGAAGCCGCTTTTGAAATTGCTCGCCGTAGCCGTGGTACACCACGTATTGCAAATGGCTTGTTGCGAAGAGTTAGAGATTTTGCCCAAGTGCTAAACGATGGTATTATAGATATTGGTATTACGCAACATGGCTTGCGAGCTTTAAATGTAGATGAACATGGCCTAGATGAAATGGATAATCGCATTTTAAGTGCCATTATAGAGAAGTTTAAAGGCGGTCCCGTAGGGCTTACTACCATTGCCACAGCAGTAGGTGAAGAAAGTGGTACAATTGAAGAAGTGTACGAACCATTTTTAATTCAGGAAGGCTTTTTGCAACGCACACCTCGTGGCCGAGAAGCCACCGAAAAAGCCTACACCCATTTGGGTTTAAAACCCGTTGCTGGCAAGCATCCTAACTTGTTTAGCCAATAATATTGTTCACAAACAAAAGAGGCTTACTCATACATCAATCAACGCTTTTAAATTTACTTAAACCACCTCGGTTCTCCAAACAGCCATCCCAAGAAAATTGGAAACAGTTATTTATGAGACAGCCTCTTATACCAATTGCCGCAATAAAAGTCTCAAACATAAGTTATTGTATTTAAGGCATTAAAAATAAAGATGGTAGTTTTTTAGCATTGCTGCGAAATATAATAGCCAAACCTACGTTATAATATTCTTCATTTATAGCCGCTTAATATTGTGAACAACCCGCATAGCGATTTTATATTTTTTCACAAAGCTGGCTAAAAATCAATAAGTTAAAATAAGGTAACTAATATTACTTTGGAAATACAACCCTGTAAAGTGAATGTATTTCAGTGTCCAACTATCCTATCGTTTTTTTTAACTTAATTTTTTAAAAACCGACTTATGAAAATGTTTGCCCAAGCAACGGATACGCAGTTAATTAACGTATTCCAAAACGGCAATATCAATGCCCTTGAAGTATTGGTACACCGTTACAAAGACAAAATTTACACCTCCATCTTTTTTTTAGTAAAGGATAAATATGTGGCTGAAGACCTTTTTCAAGAAGTATTTATTAAAATAATAGATACACTACGTAGCGATCGCTACAACGAAGAAGGGAAGTTTTTGCATTGGGCACTTAGAATTGCGCATAACCTTTGTGTAGATTATTTTAGAAAAATAAAACGTACCCATTTTGTTGCAAGCAATGAGCGTGACGTATTTGAATTGATTGGTTCGGTTGGCGATGCTGCCGATACCAAAATGCTGCAAAGCCAAAGCTACCAAAAAATAAGAGGAATGTTAGATTATTTACCTGAAGAACAAAGAGAGATAATTGTATTAAGGCATTTTGCAGGTATGAGTTTTAAAGAAATAGCTGATGTTACAAATTGTAGCATTAATACTTCGTTAGGTAGAATGCGTTATGCATTAATTAACTTGCGCAAAATGGTAGCAGAAAAACAAATAGCATTATAATTTCAGAAATAGTTATTTTTGAATCCTGCTTGAGAAAGTGGGATTTTTTTTTGCTTGTACAACGCCAAATAACTGTCTTTTTGCGCATTTTAGGGCTTAATGAAAGTTTAAAGCGAAATATTATCCACAATATTTTAAAAATTATCCACTAATTTTTCTTATTTCAGTTCAATCTCTCTATCTTTGCAGCCCGAAAAAAAATATGTCTAAACAAGCACTCATTAAACAGGACGGTAAAATACTTGAAGCATTAAGCAATGCCATGTTCAAGGTTAAGTTAGAGAATGGCCATGAAATATTGGCTACTATTTCAGGTAAAATGAGGATGCACTACATCCGAATATTGCCAGGCGATAAAGTAGGTGTGGAAATGAGTCCTTATGATTTAAGTAGAGGCAGAATAATTTTTAGGTACAAATAAATAAAATCAGCCCACAGCCCAATGGCGAAGGCTTTTAGCAAATAGGATAAATAAACTACAATGAAAGTTAGAGCAGCTATTAAAAAGCGTAGTATAGATTGTAAAATTGTTAAGCGTAAGGGTAAGCTTTATGTAATTAACAAAAAGAACCCTCGCTTTAAACAACGTCAAGGGTAAAATATCGGGTTTGAATTAAACAAATCAGAAATCGTAAATCACAAATTAGAAATAAACAATTATGGCGCGTATAGCCGGTATAGACTTACCAAAAAATAAAAGAGGCGAAATTGGACTTACCTATATTTATGGTATTGGTCGTAGTAGAGCACAACAAATTTTAAACGAAGCAGGCATTGACCTTAATAAAAAGGTTAATCAGTGGAATGACGATGAGCAAACTGCAATTCGTAATTTAATTAATGCTGAATTTAAAGTAGAAGGTGCATTACGTAGCGAAACTCAAATGAACATCAAACGTTTATTGGATATTGCTTGTTACCGTGGTCTTCGTCATCGTAAAGGTCTTCCGGTACGTGGTCAGCGTACTAAAACCAACAGCCGTACACGTAAAGGTAAACGTAAAACTGTTGCTGGTAAAAAGAAAGCCGCTAAGAAATAATAAATAAGAGATAGAAATTCCAAACTCAAAATATGAGTTTGGAATTTCTGCTTATTTTATAGTTACCAAAGTCGCCAGATATTCTAGCAAACTGCTAAGAAAGTAGGGACTATTTTTTATTTTAAAGATTACCTCAAACAAACAAAATGGCAAAACCATCAAAAGCACAAAACAGTGCTAAAGCCGCAGCCAAAAAACGCATTGTGAAAGTTGATGCTGCGGGCGAAGTAAGAATTAGCGCAACATTTAACAACATCATCGTTGCATTTACTAACAAATCTGGTCAAGTTATTTCTTGGTCATCGGCTGGTAAAATGGGTTTCCGTGGTTCTAAAAAGAACACACCATACGCTGCACAAATGGCAGCAGCAGATGCCGCTAAAGTTGCATTAGATGCAGGTTTAAAAAGAGTAGATGTATTTGTAAAAGGGCCAGGTTCGGGCCGTGAAGGTGCAATTCGTTCTATTACTCAAAACGGTATTGAAGTTACTTCTATTAAAGACGTTACACCTATGCCTCACAATGGTTGTCGTCCTCCAAAACAAAGAAGAGTTTAATCAATTTGAAATCTGTTATTAGCAATTTCAAATTAAATTATAAATGGGTGAGCGATTTAGTTTTTTGATTTTTTAACAATCGAACACCATTCACTAAAAAATCAACTCAATTTTAATGATACATGGCACGTTACACTGGTCCTAAGACCAAAATTTCTAGAATTTACGGTGAGCCAATTTTGGGCAACGGTAAATGGTTAACAAAAAACAGCAACCCTCCAGGTCAGCATGGTGCAACCCGTAAACGTAAAACGCTTGGCGAGTACGCTTTACAGTTGAGAGAAAAGCAAAAAGCAAAATACACTTACGGTTTATTAGAGCGTCAGTTTCGTAAAACTTTTGAAGAGGCATCTCGTATTAAAGGTGTAACTGGCGAAAACTTAATAAAATTGTTAGAAGCTCGTTTAGACAATACAGTGTATCGTTTAGGTTTGGCTGCTAGCCGTCCTGAAGCACGACAATTAGTGGCTCACAAACACATCACTGTTAATGGTGACGTGATGAATGTGCCTTCTTATTCTTGCAAACCAGGTGATATTATTTCTTACAAAAATAAAAGTGCAGCTAATACTTCTATAACTAGCAAAACACGTGGTAAAAATCCTAAGTTTAGCTGGGTAGATTGGAATGAAGCTGAACTAAAAGGTACCTTCATTACATATCCTGAAAGAGAATCAGTTCCTGAAAACATTAAGGAACAATTGATTGTGGAATTGTATAGTAAATAGTAGCTACTGACATCGATAACCGCATTGAACCAAGTTTTGCTTCCTTCGATTATCGACTTACGAATTTTTCAAATCATACTCATATATTCTTAAATCTTTCAAAAAGAGATTTGAGGTAAAATAAAAAACAAGTTTTAATATGGCCATATTAAGCTTCCAAAAGCCGGATAAAATTGTATTACAGAAAGTATCTGATTTCGACGGTCAATTCGAGTTCCGTCCGCTTGAGCCAGGTTATGGCTTAACAATTGGTAATGCTTTGCGTAGAGTTTTGCTTAACAGCCTTGAAGGTTATGCTATCACTGGTATAAAAATCGAGAACGTTGATCATGAGTTTGCAACAATGAGAGGCGTTACTGAAGACGTTACCGAAATTATCCTAAACTTGAAACAAGTACGTTTTAAGAAGATTTTAGATAGTGATATTTCATCAGAAAAAATTACACTTTCTATTAAAGGTCGTACAGAATTTACAGCAGGTATGATTGGCGAAGCTTCTCAAAGCTTCCAAGTTATGAACCCTGACTTGGTAATTTGTGTAATGGATACTACCTCTAAGTTGGATATTGAATTAACCGTGTCTAAAGGCCGTGGTTATGTACCAGCAGAAGAAAATAAACTAAAAGACAGTGTTTTTGGTTATATCGCAATAGATTCAATTCATACGCCTATTAAAAACGTGAAGTATTTAATAGAGAACTATCGTGTGGAACAAAGAACTGACTACGAAAAATTAATTTTAGACGTAACTACCGATGGAACTATTCATCCCGAAGATGCTGTAAAGCAGGCTTCTCGTATCTTGATTCAACACCTAATGATTATCACTGATGAGAACATCACTTTTGATAATAAAGAAGAGAAGAAAGATGATGTAGTTGATGAGCAAGTTTTACAATTACGTAAAGTATTGAAAACACCATTAGAAGATTTAGATCTTTCTGTACGTGCGTTCAACTGCTTGAAAGCAGCTAAAATTGAGTCTTTAAGTATGTTAGTTCAATACGAACAAGAAGATTTAATGAAGTTTAGAAACTTCGGCCAAAAATCTTTATCGGAAATTGAGCAAGTATTGCTTGAAAGAGGATTAAGTTTTGGTATGGATTTACAAAAATTAGGTTTAGATAACCTTGATAATTAAGTTTAAGTGTTTAGGAGTTTAAGAGTTCAATATTAGAACTTTTAAACTCCTAAACTTTTTTAAACTATTTAATAACAGCTTATAATTCCTGACACGGTATAAGCTTAAAAACAAACAGTCATGCGTCACGGAGACAAAATCAACAATTTAGGCCGCAAAAAGGCACACAGAGTAGCCTTGTTAAACAACTTAGCCGCTCAGTTAATTACACACAAACGTATTGTAACTACTTTAGCAAAGGCCAAAGCATTACGTACTTATGTAGAGCCGTTGTTAACTAAAACTAAGAAAACAGAAAGTGCTGCTGTAATTACGCATAACCACCGATTGGCTTTTGCTCATTTGCAAAACAAAGAAGCGGTTAAAGAATTATTTACAGTGGTTGGGCCCAAAATAGCTGCTCGTCCGGGTGGTTATACACGTATCATAAAATTAGGTATTCGCCCAGGTGATAATGCTGAAAAAGCAATGATTGAGTTAGTAGATTTTAACGATGTTTACGGTAAAACTGCGTCAACTTCGGCTGAACCAGCTAAGAAAACACGTCGTGGTCGTGCACCTAAAAAAGCTGCAACTGTTGAAGCAGTAGAAACTGTTGAAACTGTAGAAGCAACACCAGTTGCTGAAGTTGCTGCACCAGAAGTTGCTGAAGACACAACAACAACAACAGAAGAAAAAACTGCTGAATAAGTTAGTTTCTTTCTAAAAAATATAAGAGCCCAGCATTTTAAAATGTTGGGCTTTTTGTTTGTACGAAATTAAAGTGTTGGTACAATGTGCTGCCAATGTTGCTTAGTGCGGTAGTATTTAGTAATTTGTTGCTAGCCCTTATTACACTTTTAAACCTTTTATTAATTTATACTCGGTAGAACTTACACCATACTGACTTTTTACTTGTTCTTTTATGCGCTGTGTTCTATCAGAGAGGTCTGCATACAAAGCTGCTCTCGTATCAAAACCTGTTTTTAATGTGCCAAAAGTAGTGGTTACATCATCATTGGCTTTTTTAATATTGGCAACTTTGGTATTTAAAACTGGTAATTTATGTGCATTATTGGCGGGTGCATAATTTGTACCTAAATCGGTAAGTGTGGTTACTATATCTGTAAAGTGCTGGGTAATACTTGCAAATGAACGTTGTGATTGACTAGCAGCTTCTTTCTTTTTATCTACCGCTTCATCTGCTTTTGGGTCTTTAGCTTTCTTTTCGCCACGAATTTTAACTACTAATGCTGTAATATCTGCCACTGGTTTGGCAGCTTTACCAAGCTTTGCCCTTACCGCCGATGTTACTGGGCTTAGTAATTTGGTTACAGAATCGGGGCTTTTAAAGAATAATTGCTGCCTTACATCTACTGCTTTTGAGTAAGCAGATTTTTTAGATGTAATACTGTTGTTTTCGCCTTTAAACGATGCGATAAGCGCATCGTAATTAACTATTGAAGTGCTTTCTGTGGGTGGAACAAACCCGTTAAATGATTTTACATGTGTTGCTATTGCCTCTGCATTAGCCACCTTGGTTCCAAATGTGATTTCTGCTTTAGATGCCATGATTGAAATTGTTTTTGCGTTAAGTATCATTTTTTGTGTGTTAAAAATATTATGCTTTGTAATTAAAGAAAAGTTAAAAAAACTCATTTAATGGGCTATGCGGCATTTTATTTTTGAAATGAGGTGAATTAATTATGCTATGTAGACAATTATTTTAGCTATGCAGCAAATTAATTTTGCTATGCATTAAATTATTTTTGCTGTGCAATGTTTTAAAAATGACATGAGGATGTGTAAAGCGGCTGTGTAGATAACTAAATAGATAATGTGCTAAATACAAGTAGTAATGTGATCAACTTAAGTGGCTATGTATAGTTGTGGCGTAACAATGCAATAAATAGAGGTAGCCAATAAATTGTAGTTTACGAAGTTGCAGGGTATGAGAGATGCTGTTATCTGTGGTTGGAGATGGCGGTTTGTGAAGATATTAAAAAGCTAGCTTTTTCATTTTGGGGTTACTTGCCAAGTAATAGTGTCAAAGGTGAAATTTGAAAACAATTCATTTTGACTTATTATTCTGACATCTCCACGCCTTGTTTCTCTGTTAAAATTGTAAACTCGATAAATAAAGGCGGAATCTTTGTATTCTTCGAAAAAATGTTTTTCGTTTTTACTCATATAAAATGGTTGATTGAAACCACCGCTTGTAGTCTTAACTTCAATATAACGAGGTGTGCCGTCATCATTTATTGAGGAAATATCATAACCTAATCCGTCACCTTGTAATCGGCTCAAATGCTGAACATTTTGTGTTGCTTTCGTTCTGTTTATTGAAAGAGTTTCAATTAAACGGTCAATTTCAAACTCTAATACAAATTCTTCGCCTTGGTCACCTATTTCATTATTTCGGTCTCTCGCTTTTTCCCAATCAATTTTACGAGCAATAAAACGTCTTGTTTTTTCCTTTATTGTTGTTACTTCCGCAGGTTGAATAGCTGCTTGTGAAATGGGGTTTATAAGAGAGAATTTGGCTGGTCGAGAATTTTTGTTAATTACAAAACCCTCATCGTACACCTTTATTGTTTCTGTTTGGTAAGCAACAATGTTTCCTATCCGTTGAGGGAAATAAAAATGTTTTCTCTATGAAATTCTAAATAACTCATTCTATTTTCAATTGGTAATTTCAAATATTTTTTACCAGCAACAATACCTATACTAGCAATATTGCCTTCAGATAAAGTTGGCGAAATAATTAGCTCTTTATTGTTTTCAAATGTTATCAGTCCTTTGTCAAAAAGTTTATCAATTGTTGGGCTAAAAATAAATCCGTTGTAAATATCTAGTCGTTCTTCATTTGTTGAAACAGACCAAGGTTTTATGTGGCTTGCTAATAAAATTCTTGTTTCATCAATGCCAGTAATAGGACATACTTTCAAATGCTTCAATAAATTCTTTCTAAATTTTTCTTGCCCAATTCTTATTTTAGTTTGTATAGACTTTGATGTATCGCCAATATCTTCTTTTAATACCAAATTATTTTCGTCATAATCGATTAAAGCGACAATCCCTTCTTCAAACATTTTGAAATTTTTTCCTAAATCTCTATACAATACACCTCTAACGCCTGCTTTCCAATCTTTTTGACGTTTGATTTCTGGATAATATTTTTCAATTTGACTGTAAATAATACTCCAAAGAGCTACACCATTGTTATCTTTTAAAACATTTATAATTGCATCAACTTTATTCATTCAAGATAAATATTACAAAATGGTTAATTAAGCAGAAGCAATTTCTTTTTTAAAAAAATCTAAGTGTAATTTGAAATTCTTATCTTTTATTCTAAATAATTTGGCAGCAATCTCATCATAGCTTTCATCTTCGTTATGTAAACATAAATCATAGTTATTTGCAACTAATGTTAAAACAAAGTCCTCACTCTTACTGCAATAAGCAAGAATAATAATTTCATCCCTGATAATTTCCTCTTCAGAAGTATCAATAAATAAATCTCGTTGTAAACTGTATACTAACATACTTTGATAAAATAATTTTCTGCTTGAACTGCTGTATAAACAGCACCACCACCAACAAAAGGCTCATAATAGTCGTTAAATTTATTAGGTAAATTGGGAATGATATATTTCAGTTCTTGTTCTTTACCACCTGCCCATTTAAGTAGTGGTGAAAGTCTTTTAGCTACTGTATAATTTACAAAGTCAAGTCCTGTTTGTCCATAAGTAGCAACTGGTTCGTTTACGAGATTCATCGGGTAAAATTAGTTAAAAAAGGTTAGGTTAAAAGAACTTGTTAAGAATTGCGAACTTTGGGTATAGCATGGATGCCAACTCAAAAATAGTCGCTATAATATTACGAGCAAGATAATCTCTGCTTTTTCTAAAACCATTGTAAACACTGCAACAATACCAAATGCACAATTTTAGAATAGTAGTGTATACACAATATACGCTAGCGCATATTTCCTGTAATTATCCTCTCTTTGTGATGTTCGTTTGCGGCATCTTGCAGTACAAATAAAGCAGCCGTTTATTTAGCGAGCTATTAAACTCTACTATTTGGTCTATTGTAGGGCATCAGAAATACGTTTTATTCCTAACTCTTTCAACAAATAATCATCAATACTTGAAAGTAGTTTTTCTGCTTCGGCTTCGTTTTGTTGTTTTTGCTCAATTACTTTTTTTGTGATTTGTAGAATACGTTTGTCCTCAATAATTGGAATAGAAAGCAAAGCGGGATAATCTAAATCTGGTCTTGTTCCGCCTGCACTTCTACGGCTTGCCAATTTTTCGCCAATGTCCGAATTTAGAAAGGCTGCAAGTGTTTCGCTTATTTCTTTGCTTCCTGTTTTTATTACACAAACGTGTTGATTGATATTGCCGATAAATCCTTCGGGTGCAACTGATGCAATTGCCATTCTTCCAACGCCTGTAATTTTTACTAATAAATCTCCTGCTGAAACTTGGCTACGTTTCAACATTCCGTTATGTGTTTCGTGGTTGATGTATTTGCAGTCATCAAATTCTAATACACCTGTTGGCGAAAGATTTTGCACTCTTAAAAACGGTATGCCGTTTTCCCTTTCTGCATAGTACAATTCGCTTTCTGTTGTCTTTGGTGTTGCTCCGCTTGAAATACTTACAACGTAATCTCTTAATTTCTTTGGCATCTTAGCTAATACTTTCTTTTCAAGTTCTAATAATTCGGGAACGTAAAAGAAAGGGTCAAGGCGTTTTTCTAATTCGCTTTTTTGCAAAATGAAAACCCGGTTCGATTTTAATTTTGATGAAATAGAATAGCTGCTCATTGCTTTTTAGGTTTCTTAGGGTTAAGTTTTTTTGCAGTATTTTCTATTTGTTTTACAAAGTGTTTTTCTGCTTCGGATAATTCGTTTTTTGTTTGCTCTTTGTATTTTTCATATTCCACATTTGCTTTTTTTAAGGCTTGCTGATGGCTTACTGTTCCTGCATTTTGTAAAATATTATTGCCTGTCATTCTTACAAAATCATCTAAGCGTTCAATCCAATCTTTCATATACATTGGCTTGCGGTTCAATGCTTGCAATTCGGCTAATTCTAAGTACGCTGTTACCATTCTGTTCAGCACATTTAGTTCATCTTCATTCAAATAGTTTTTTGCTATTTCGGTTTCCTGTTTTGTGGGTTTGCTTCCCTTAATATGTGTTAAGCCAAGGTTTGGTTTTTTTGCATCAATACGTTGATAAATAATTTCGGCTGCTGTGTGTCCGTGTGCAGCCCAATGCATTTTGTTTTGCACCGTTTGAAAAAACTGGATGGATATTTCTAACTTGGCATCGTAGTCAATGCTGGTGGCGTAAATATCAAGAACTTTTCGCCAAAACACTTTTTCAGAAGAACGTATGTCCCGAATACGTGCCAATAATTCTTCAAAATAATTACCGCCACCTGCTTGTTTCAGCAAATCATCATTCATTGTAAATCCTTTTACAATGTATTCTCTTAATCGGGCTGTAGCCCATTGGCGAAATTTTGTTCCTTGTTGGCTTTTTACACGGTAGCCTACTGAAATTATTACATCAAGATTGTAGTAATTGGTGGGTTTGGTAGAAAAATCGGAATTTCCGATTTTTCTCATAGAAAACTCATTATCAAGTTCTTTTTCCTCATAGATGTTTAAAATATGCTCATTTATGGTAGAACGTGATTTTTGAAAAAGTTCAGCCATTTGGTCAATGGTTAGCCAAACGGTTTCATCTTCTAAACGGGTTTCAATTTTTGTATTGCCGTCTTCGGTTTGGTATATGATGATGTTCGTATTTTCCATTATTACTTTTCTGTCTTGTTGATGTGCGTAATAAACTTTGCTAATTCAATTCCTATTTCGGTTAGTTCGTTGTTGTTGGTATTTCGTCCTGTGGCATCATAGCCAATGTCTTCTGCTATTGCCATAAAAATTGGGTAGTCGTCTAAAGCAGTTTGTTTGGCTAAAAAAAAATGTCTCGGTTAATTCTTCTTTAAACAAATTCACTTTATCTGTAAATGTAGATTGCACAGCAGACTTGTCGGCTTGTATCATTTCTGTAATTTCCTTTTTGTTTGCTGTTGGGTTTTTCTTTTTGTCTTCATCAAACCTTATTAGTCCTTTTTCTATGCCTGTATCTATTAAACTCATTCTGTTTTCGTCTTGTAATTTATAAGGTGGCCAAGTTAAGTTTTATAATGTTGTTTGCCCAAAATGTCACAAATAAGCTGAATCCGTCAAGGGGATGCCCATACCATCATAGGATGGCATCAGAGCTGCGTTTTATTCATTTTGCAGCTAACACCTTACTACTATTATCGCAACAAATAAAGCCTACAAAATGTTACACATTTAAACACTAGCAGCAACGTATAAAACTATAATTTTGGAGCAACCTGCACAAAAGATAAGTAACACAATAAATGGCAAAAAAAAGCAACACAAAACAGACAACTAAACCCACAGAATTGGTTGATAGTAATAACAATATCCTCGTAAAAGGTGCTAGAACACACAATCTTAAAAATGTAACGGTTGAGTTTCCTCGTAACAAATTTATTGTTGTAACTGGTGTGAGTGGTAGTGGTAAATCATCGTTAACAATTGATACCTTATTTGCCGAAGGCCAAAGACGTTATGCCGAAAGCCTAAGTGCTTATGCAAGGCAATTTATGGCAAGGATGGTAAAGCCTGATGTTGATTATATCAAAGGGCTTTGTCCTGCTATTGCTATTGAGCAAAAAGTAATTACGAGAACCCCACGCAGTACCGTGGGCAGTATGACAGAAATTTACGACTACTTACGTTTATTATTTGCAAGAGCGGGCCATACTATTTCACCAATAAGTGGTAAAGAAGTAAGGAAAGATGATGTAAATGATGTTGTAAAAGATATTCAAGCATTGCCGTATGGTAGCAAAGTGGTTATCATCGTTCCATTTAAGCAACATGCTAAAAGAGAGACTAAGGAAGAGCTGAATATATTGATGGCAAAGGGTTTTAGTAGATTAGCCATCCCAAACCCATCTAATGGTGGGGCTTTAGAACCTAAGCGAATAGAAGAATTGTTAGAATTAACCGATAAAGAATTAGCTGAAACCTTACAATCATCTACAGCGAAAAACCACCCTTCTAGGGGCAAGGGGGCGTTTGTACTTGTTGATAGAATTGTTACCAAAGACCCGATAGCTAGCGAGTTTGACGAGGATGATTTACACCGCTTGAGCGACTCAATTGGTACTGCTTTTTATGAAGGTGAGGGCGAAATGTACGTAGAAGTAAATGGTGAAAAGCCTTTGCATTACAGCAATAAGTTTGAATTAGATGGTATTCAGTTTGAAGAACCTGTGCCTAATTTATTCTCTTTTAATAATCCTTATGGTGCTTGCCCTACTTGCGAAGGGTTTAGCCAAGTGCTTGGTATAGATGAAGATTTGGTGATACCCGACAAAAGATTAAGCGTATATGAAGGTGCTGTTGCGCCTTGGCGAGGCGAAAAATTAAGCGAATGGAAGACTGCTTTTATGCGTGGTGCTTCTGCTATTGATTTTCCTATTCATAGGCCAATAATTGACTTAACCAAAGACCAATACCGGTTGCTTTGGAAAGGCGAAAATTATGTACAAGGAATTGATCAGTTTTTTAAAGAAGTAGAAGCTAACTTGTATAAAGTACAATATCGTGTTTTATTAAGCAGGTATAGAGGCCGCACTAAATGTTCTGATTGTGAAGGCTACCGTTTACGCAAAGAAGCTCTGTATGTAAAAGTGTACAAAAAGCACATAGGCGAACTGTGTGAAATGCAAGTAAAAGATTTAAAAGTTTGGTTTGATAAAATACAATTAAGCGAACACGACCAAAACGTGTCGAAACGTATTTTGATAGAAATACATCAGCGGTTACAAACCTTAATTGATGTAGGATTGGGCTATTTAACGTTAAATCGTTTAGCAAATAGTTTAAGTGGTGGTGAAAGCCAAAGAATACAATTAACAAGAAGCTTAGGTAGCAATTTAACTAACTCGCTGTACATATTGGATGAGCCTTCTATTGGCCTACATTCCAGAGACACTGAGAAGTTAATAGGCGTGTTACAATCTCTAAAAGCTTTAGGCAATACTGTTGTAGTGGTTGAACACGATGAAATGATGATGCGTGAAGCTGATTATGTAATAGATATGGGACCCTTTGCATCGCATTTAGGAGGTGAAGTTGTAGCCGCTGGTAATTATCAAGCGTTAATTGCAAATCCTAAAAGTTTAACGGGTAAATACCTAAAAGGCGAGTTGACCATTGATGCACCTAAAAGCTTGCGTAAGTGGCAAAGAAGCATCACCATTGAAGGTGCTAGACAGAACAATTTAAAAGATGTTACAGTACAATTTCCTTTAGATATTTTAACGGTGGTTACAGGCGTAAGCGGAAGTGGTAAAACTACTTTGGTAAAGCAAATTTTATATCCTGCATTGCAGAAATTAAAAGGTGAAGCAACAGAAAAAGTAGGCTTGCATAAAGCCATTACTGGTGATGTAAATTATATTGCTCAGATAGAAATGATTGACCAAAATCCAATTGGTAAATCGTCTCGCAGTAACCCTATTACTTACATAAAAGCATACGATGAAATTAGAGATTTATACGCAAAGCAACCGCTAAGTAAAATGCGTGGTTTTATGCCTAAGCATTTCTCGTTTAATTTAGATGGCGGTAGGTGCGATGCTTGTAAAGGCGAAGGCGAACAAATTGTAGAAATGCAGTTTTTGGCCGATGTGCATTTAACCTGTGAAGTGTGTGGTGGTAAGCGTTTTAAAGAAGAAGTTATTGAAGTTACCTATCGAGGTAAAAGCATTTACGATGTACTAGAAATGAGTGTAGATGAGGCGATTGAATTTTTTAAAGACGAAAAAAATTTAGCTAAAGCCATACAGTCGTTGCAAGATGTAGGTTTAGGTTATGTAAAACTTGGGCAAAGTTCTAATACTTTAAGTGGTGGTGAAGCACAACGTGTAAAGCTTGCATCTTTTTTAGGTAAGGGCAAAGGTGTAGGGCATATTTTATTCATTTTTGATGAACCTACAACAGGTTTGCATTTTCATGATATAAAGAAGCTGTTAACTTCATTTAATGCGCTTATTGAACAAGGTCATTCTTTACTAATTATTGAACACAATACCGATGTGATTAAAAGTGCCGATTGGGTAATAGACCTTGGCCCAGAAGCTGGTGATGCTGGCGGCACATTGGTTTTTGCAGGCGTACCTAAAGACTTGAAGAAAGTAAAAGCTAGTTATACTGGTAAATATTTATAGTGTTTTTTGTAACCAGTTTTGTTATTAAAATTGCCGAAATTTGCCGCAAAATTTATAATATGGGTATAGCAGATAGATTAGCAGCGTTACATGCAGAAAAAAGTGCCGCCAACTTAAAAGAAGGAGAAGATTTTTTAGCAGCTAACAAAACAAAAGAAGGTGTTGTAGCACTTGAAAGTGGTTTACAATACCAAGTATTAACTTTAGGTACTGGCGAAAAACCCAAAGTTTCTAATACGGTTACTTGCCATTATCATGGTACATTAATTAATGGAACTATTTTCGATAGCAGTGTACAACGTGGTGTGCCTGCATCTTTTCCTTTAAGTGCTGTAATTAAAGGCTGGACCGAAGGCTTGCAATATATGCCTACAGGTAGTAAATTTCGTTTCTTTATTCCTCACCACTTAGGTTATGGTAGCAGACAAGTAAGCGCTCAAATAGGCCCTAACAGCACCCTTATTTTTGATGTAGCGTTAATTAGTTTTAAATAAGTTTGTTTGAACTGCGATTTAGAAGAATTAATAGGATTTAACGGAAATAGAAAGGGATTAATGTTGCTGTGGTATGGCATTATTAATCCCTTTTTTTAATCCAACCAAATCCCCGTTTAAACAGATAATTCTAGCCATCTCAATTCTTTGGCTTCAAGTTCTTCTGTAATGGCTATCATTTTATCGCTTATCTTTTTCAGTTCATCAAAGCTTAAGTTGCTTGCACTCATTTGTTCTGCTAAAGCCACTTTTTCAGCTTCTAGCTTAGGCATTGCTTTTTCTATTTGCTCAAACTCTTGCTTCTCTTTAAAGCTTAGTTTTTTGGTAGTTGCAGGTTGCTGGTTACTGGTTGCAGGTTGCTGGTTACTGGTTGCAGTTGCAGGCTGCTTCTTTTCTTTCTCTTTTTCTTCTAAGCGCAACAAGGTATAGTTACCAGGAAAATCTCTCACCACACCATCACCTTCAAATACAAATAAGTGGTCTACCAATCTATCCATAAAATACCTATCGTGGCTTACAATTAGCACACAACCTTGGTACTCAGTTAAAAATCTTTCAAGCACCGCCAAAGTAGGTAGGTCTAAGTCGTTAGTAGGCTCATCTAGTATTAAAAAGTTAGGGTTGGTAAATAAAATTGTTAATAATTGTAAACGCTTTTTTTCGCCACCACTCAAGCTGTTTAAGTAGGTATATTGCTTATCTGGCGTAAATAAAAAAAGTTCTAAAAACTGCGCTGCTGTTAAGCTACCGCCATTAGCCAATGGAAAGTTTTCGGCAAAAGTTTTCACAAATTCTATCACACGCATGTTCTCTTTTATCACCAAACCCTGCTGAGAAAAATTGCCAAACACAATCGTATCGCCCACATGTACCTTGCCACTGTCAGGTGGTTCTATGCCTAACAAAATATTTAAGAAAGTACTTTTGCCCACCCCATTTTTACCAATAATACCAATGCGTTCGCCCTTGCTAAAATTGTAGTCAAAGCCTTTTAAAATGGGCAAATTGCCATAGCTTTTATACACTTTTTTCATCTCTACAATCTTGCCGCCAAGTCTGCTCATTTTTACTTGCAGTTGTAAATTCACATCTTCAATTTTTTGCTTTGCTCTAGCTTCTACATCGTAAAAATTATCTTGTCGGCTTTTGCTTTTAGTAGTTCTAGCTTTGGGTTGCTTACGCATCCATTCAAGCTCTTTGCGGTATTCGTTTTTAGCCTTATCAATGCTAGATAATTCGCTTTCTATGCGGGCGGCTTTTTTCTCTACATAGTTTTCGTAATCACCTATGTATGTGTACATATTTTCACGTTCTAGCTCCCATATTTCATCTACCACAGCGTCTAAAAAATATCGGTCGTGGGTTACTAGCAGTAACGTAACATTTTCTTGATTCAAATAATTTTCTAGCCACTCAATCATTGCTACGTCTAAGTGGTTGGTAGGTTCATCCATCATCAATAATGTGTGTTGGTGTTCAAACCCAATGTCTATCAAGGTTTTTGCAAGTGCCACACGTTTACGTTGCCCACCACTAAGGCTGCTTACCACATTTTGTAGGTGGTGAATATTTAGTTTGGCCAATATTTGCTGCACTTTCGCTTCATAATCCCATGCGCCAAGCTCATCTATTTTGCCAATGCATTCGGTAATTTTTTCGCCATTATCTTCTTCAATAGCGGCTTCATATTCACGCATCACCGTCATTATTGGGTGATTGCTGCTGAAGATATTTTCAAGCACCGTCTTGCTTTCGTCAAAGTGAGGGTCTTGTTCAAACAGTGCCACCGTTACATCTTTATTTACAAACAGTTTGCCCTTATCGGCCGTTTCTTGCCCCGCCAAAATGCGTAATAAAGTAGATTTTCCCACGCCATTTCTAGCAATCAGCGCAATTTTATCGCCCTCGTTTATGTGGAATGAAATATTGTTGAACAGTGGATTAACACCAAAACTTTTTGTAAGCCCTTCGGCAGAAACATAATGCATAGGCGGCAAATATAACACTGTGGGCTATGTAAGATGATGTGATGATGTGATAATGTGATGATGTGCTGATGTGATAATGTGATGATGTGATGATGTGATGATGTGCTAATGTGATGATGTGCTAATGTGATGATGTGATAATGTGATAATGTGATGATTTGCTGATGTGCTGATGTGCTGATGTGCTGATTTGCTGATGTGATGATGAGATAATGTGATGATGAGATAATGTGATGATGTGATAATATGCTAATGATGTGCTAATGTGATTTTCGTTGTGAGACTTTGTGCCGTTGTGCCGTTGTGGTTAATATGCCGTTGTGGTTAATGTGATGATGTGATTTTCGTTGTGAGACTTTGTGCCGTTGTGCCGTTGTGGCTAATCTGCCGTTGTGGTTAATGTGATGATGTGATGTAGCCCGCATTTGTAGTGCTATGTAGCTTAGTTGCTTTGCACACTTTTACTGTTGTCTCGCTGTGGGGCTTTTTATGTCTGAACGGGGATTTTGTAGGATTTGTAGGATTGAGAGATTATGATATAATTTTTCATGCCATCTGATTCATCAAATCTTCAATTGTCAAAACTGCTACTTTGGGGAAAGCGAGAGTTTTTAATTGTTTATAATCCGAATCGTTTGATACAATAAAATGTGCATTTGCGGCTACATAACAATCTACAAATTTGTCATCATCTACGTCTTTTAATAGCCGCCATTTATAAAACACATTTACATAGTAAACATTCGGAAGTTCTTTTAGCGCTTTTAAAAAATTGTCAGCAGTGGTAAGTGAATATTTAACCTTTAAAATTTCCTCGTATTCTAGCATTACTTCGTAGGTAACATCTACCATCTAAAATCCAATTAATTAATTGATGAAATATTGACCTACTAGATAAAGCAGATACAAGAACATTTGTGTCAATTACAACTTTAGTTACCATTTGAAGGCTTTTTTTCTGTTAGCCATTCTTGCATAGTATTGTTGGTATAGCCTTTTTCGTCCCAAATTTCATCAGCTTCTTTAATGGCTTTTTCGGCAAAATAATTTGCCAACATTTTTTTGATGTTAAGCAAATCACTCTCTTCAATATGAGATGAATATATTTTCAAAAGCTCTTGTTGTAGATTACTCAACGGTGTTTCTAGTAACATGCTATTTTTTTTTGAAGGTAAAAATATTTTGAGACAACAAAAGTTTTTTTTCTCGTAAAGAAGCAAAGAAGGGAAAGAACACTAAGTAATTGCCTTACTTCTAACAGGGCAAACACATCTAAATTATTAACGTAGAAAATAACAAAATTGCCACATCGTGGCTTCCTGTTTGTAGAAAATGTGTACCATGATGTTTTTAAAAACACCGTAGGTGCAATCTAACAAACAAAACAGGTTGCACCTACGGTGCTACATTGTGCCGTTGTGGTTAATATGCCGTTGTGGCTAATGTGCCAATGTGATTTTTGTTGTGAGAAACCACTACGCTAATAAAAAAGCAGCAAAGCGATAAGAACGTACAAGTGTGCGATCCGCCACGGCGGACAAGCTACACCGAAGCATCCTAGTAGTACAAATGCTGGTAACAGATGCTTCCTTCGTTAGAATGACAAAGAAAACCTTTGTGTTAGTGTATTAAAATGATTTGAGTAGTTTGTTTTTTAACCTGAAATTTTTCGCATTAATGTTTCAAGTGGCCCGTTTTTAAACTTTTTACTCCATAAAACACTAAATACAATGCTACATACAAAAAACAAAATTGCATATCCAAAAATGTAAATGGGCTGAGTGGGTGTTTCATTTTCTAATAAGCCTGTATAATGCTTGTTAGTTAGTTTGGCTAAAATTAGCATTCCTAAGGTTAAATGTATTACATAATGCGATAAAGTCATTTGCCCTGTTTTTACTAAAGCATTAATAATATTGCTGTTTGAGAATTTCTCGCCAATGTACATACAAGTTGAAATTGCCATAAAAGCAAAACCCATTGTTACTAAAATAAATGGTAGGTAAGGCGGGAAATATTCTGCCATGATATAGTTGCTCCAAAATGGATTAAAATATTGTTGTTTAACCAATAAGCGAAGTACTTGAATGATTGTAAATATGACAAGCCCAATGATAAAAATATTGCGTTGAATGGATTTGTTTTGCCAATTTAATCGGCCTAGCCACATACCAACCAAAAAATAAGCTATCCAAGGAAAAATAGCATTCCAACCATTATAAAAAGTGTTTCTTAAAAAGCCTCTTAGCGTCCAAAAATCTAGGTATTGAAAGTTTGTAAAATCCCAACTTGTAGTAATAGGAATATATAATAATAATATGTGGAAAACAATAATTGCTACAAGTGCAGCCCACAAATAATAACGTTTAGACACAAAAAGTAGCAATGCCGCAATGTGCATATAACCACCGTAATAATGTAGTATATCGCCCGACCACCAATTGTATAATAACAAACCCATAGCAAATAAAAACCAAGAACGCTTTAGTATTTTAGATTTCAAGGTTGCTTTTTCTGCATTGGTATAGTCAGTTTTATTTGTCATGAGTGAAACGCCCATGCCTGCACAAATAATAAAAATGGCGGTAGAATTGCCAGTAAAAATATTCAAGAAACGTCCAAATGAATCAGTTGGTGCCATTACTGCACCAAAGCTGAAATTAAAATTGACTATGAACATACCAAATATTGCATATACTCTTGCCAAGTCGAATCCAATTATTCGTTGTTTCATTTTTTGACTTTTCGAATTTATAATTGCTTACAGTTTTTTTGTGCCCTTTGCCTTCTTCGTTCCTTTGCGTGAAATCCTTTCGCATGAAAACTACACAAACTGAAAACTATCGCCGTCAAACAAGCCTTTGTCGCTTAATTTTAAATGCGGAATAACGAGTAGGGCCATAAAACTGAGGGTCATAAAAGGGGCGGCAAGGGTGCTGCCTAATTGCTCTTTTACAAACGCATCGATGGCGGTGTAGGTAGCGGCTACTTGGTAGCCATCATTGGCACTCATTAAACCCGCCACAGGCAGGCCAAGCACGTGCTGCCCTTGTGTGCCTACCGCACTTACGCCACCTTTTTCTTGTATTACTAGGTTAATGGCTTGGGCAAGGCTGTCATCATCTACACCTACGGCTACAATATTGTGGCTATCATGCGCTACCGACGAGGCAATAGCACCTTGTTGCAGGCCTACATTTTTAATAAATGCTTTGGCTACAGGTGCGTTGTGGTAGCGGTTTACCACTACCATTTTTAAAATATCTGCTTCAATATTAGATGTAAGATGTGTGTTGTTAGATGTTTTGTTAGACGATATATCACACATCACACATCCTAAATCATACATCAATTTGTTGGTAATCAACTGACCTTCTAAGGCTTCAATTACTGGTATTTTGCCGTTAGTAATAGGGTAGTTGCTGGTGGTAATAGCCAATTGTTTGGTAGTAATAGCATCGCAATTAAACTGATTAATAGGCGTAACCGCAACAGATTGTATGAATGATTTACCATGCTGTGCCACTAGTTCACCATTAATATAAGTATGGCTAATGTTGAAGTTTACAAGATTGTCAGCAATAATAAAATCGGCAGCATCGCCCACACGCAGCAAGCCAATATCTAGTTTGTAGTGCAACACAGGATTTACACAAGCGGCTTGCAGAATATTGAAAATATTGATGCCTTTGGTAACCGCCCTTGCGCATAATTGGTTAATATGCCCAACCATCAAACTATCTGGGTGCTTATCATCGCTACAAAATAGTATCTCATTTGGGTAATCGTGTAGCAAGTCAATCAATGCTTCAAAATTTTTTGCTGCACTACCTTCACGAATAATAATCTTCATGCCGTAGCCAAGTTTATCAAGGGCTTCTTCTTTGGTAAAACATTCGTGGTCGGTAGAGATGATGGCAGCCCCCCTGCCCCCCAAAGGGGGGATTTCAGAAACAGGCTTAGTATCTTCAAAATGGTCTTTATTGCTGAATTGGTTAGATACATCACCTAAAATGTGGGGTTCAGAAACAGGCTTAGTAACTTCAAAATGGCCTTTATTGCTGAATTGGTTAGATGTACCGTCAATTTGATAGAAAGCCCCCCTGCCCCCCAAAGGGGGGATTTCAGAAACAGGCTTAGTTTCTTCAATTTGGCTTAATTTTTCAGAAATTGCTGTAAGTACTTTATCGGTTTGGTACAATACCTCATCATTTGTAAACCTGATTACTTCAAAGCCAAGTTTATTTAATGATTCTGTTCTTTCTATATCGCTAATAATATTTTCAGGTAATTGATGAATTAAGCCATCAATTTCTATGATTAATTTCTTTGTAAGGCAAACGAAATCTACAATGTAGCAATCAATTATGTGCTGTCTTCTAAACTTATAGTTGTCTAGTTTATTGCCTCTTACGCTTTCCCACAACACAATTTCAGCTTGTGTTGGGTTGCTTCTTTGTTCTTTTACAAATGTTTTTAGTAAGCCATACAACAAAGGGTTGGCAGTTTGATAGAAAGCCCCCCTGCCCCCCAAAGGGGGGATTTCAGAAACAGGCTTAGTATCTTCAAAATGGTCTTTATTGCTGAATTGGTTAGATGCACCGTCAGTTTGATAGAAAGCCCCCCTGCCCCCCAAAGGGGGGATTTCAGAAACAGGTTTAGTATCTTCAAAATGGTCTTTATTGCTGAATTGGTTAGATACATCACCTAAAATGTGGGGTTCAGAAACAGGCTTAGTATCTTCAAAATGGTCTTTATTGCTGAATTGGTTAGATACATCACCTAAAA